>JALYWD010000570.1 GCA_030852885.1 Chloroflexota bacterium
CCAGCAGGTGCAGCGAGACCGAGGTGACATCCGAGGTGGTGCGCACCCGGTGAATATCCGTCTCGGGCAGGAGTTCGTAGAAATCCCCGGGTACCAGCGCCCGGCTCTCCAGGATCGTCAGGTTGGCTTCGTCCGCGACCTCGCCGTGATCGTGGCGGGCAAAGACATCCTCATCCTGGGTACCCCGGTACAGGCCAACCAGCCCCCAGGCCAGGTGATCGTGAACCGGGGTCTGCGCGCCGGGCGGCACCACCAGCGCGGAGAGCGCCAGGCTGCCATCCGTGGTGCGGTAGAGCAGCCACGAGCCGATGCCATTGCCCATGCCGCCTTCCGGAGACGGCTCCTGGTATTGCTCCGGCAACCAGGTCTTGTCTGCCAGCAACCCCGCGAAATGCGGGCGAATGGCAGCGATCACCGCGCGCGGCTCTTCACCACTCGCCTGAATCTCACGCACCTTCGTGATGAACGCGCGCAGGGTCGGGTTATCGACAACGTACTCGTCTTGTACCTCAACTGTTGCAGTCACACTGATCCCCTTTCATGATCGACAACTCCAGTTTACTCCGCAGCAGCGTAACGTTTCCGACGCTCTAGCGTATCCTGAGGCAACGAGCCGCGAAAGCATCGACCGTGAGGACGACCAATGACCGAGAGCCCATCACTGCACGGCGTGCCCCATCTGAATCCTCCATCTGTGATCAAACGCGCTGGCTGGCAGGATAGCGAGGAACTTCGTGTCAACAACTGGCTCACCCTGTGGGACGGGGTGGACACGCTGGACGCCGCGTTCATTGGCCTCCCCTACTCCGGCGCCTCCATCAACCCCTCCGCAGCCTACGGCGCTCCGGAGGCGTTGCGCCTCGCCTTCCGCTACAACACGACCTACTCCCCGGACTGGGACACCGATATTCGTGGCCTGCGCGCCCGGGATCTGGGTGACGTCGGCGGGCACCTGACGGACGTGGCAGCCGCGCACGGCAAGATCGAGGCCGCGGTCAGCGCCGTTTGCGCCATTGAGCCGAAGCTCGTGCCAATCATGATCGGTGGCGATCACTCCGTCACCGCGCCGGCCGTGCGTGGCTTCTGCGCGGCGAACCCTGGCAAGAAAGTCGGGGTCATCAACATCGATGCCCACCTCGATGTCCGCAACTTCGAGCATGGGCCGCACAACGGCACGCCCTTTCGCGCCATCCTGACTGGCGATCTGCCGGTTGCCCCGGAGAATCTCGTGGAACTGGGCATCCACGGCTTCATGAACTCTGCGTCGTATGTACAGTGGCTGCGCAAGCAGGGCTCCACGGTCATCAGTGGGCGCGAGGTCGCCTGGCGCGGCATGGAAGCGTGCATCGGGGAAGCGCTGCGTATCGCTGGAGAGGGTACGGACCTCATCTACCTCAGTGTCGATATCGATTGCCTGGCCTACCCGTGGGCTGCCGGCACCGCCGCGACCTCCCCAGAAGGCCTCAGCGCCTGGGAGCTGCTGGAAGCCGTCTACGCCTGTGGCCTGGATTCACGGGTGGCAGCCATGGACCTCGTCGAGATCGACCCCAGCCGCGATGTCAAGGACCTCACCAGCCGCACAGGCGCGAGCATCGTGCTCACCTTCATGGCCGGCCTCTACCGCCGGCTCTACGGCAACCGGGGCTACGCCTAGCAACACAGGGCAGGGTTGATGAGCGACACGCAGAATCTGACCGGTAAAGTGGTGATCATCACCGGGGGTGGCAGCGGTGTTGGCCGCGCCACGGCGCTGGCCCTTGTCCAGGCCGGGGCGGTCCCCGTGCTCCTGGGCCGCTCGGCCCAGCCCCTGACCGAGGCGCTGAACCTGATCAGCAATGCCGGGGGAACTGGTCTGGCGATACCGGCTGATGTCGCGGACGAGAAGGCAGTGGAAAACGCCTTCGCCCAGGCCGCCGAGGAACTGGGTGGCATCGACGCGGTCCTTCTCGCCGCCGGCATCGGCAGGTTCGGCAATGTGGCCGCCTACTCTCAGGAGGACTGGGACGCCACGCTTGCCACGAACCTGATTGGTCCATTCGTTTGCGCCAAAGCGGCGATTCCGTATCTGCAAGCCCGAGGCGGCGGCCACATCATCGCCATCTCGTCCGGCGCCGGGAAACAGGGCTACCCCGGCCTCGCGGCCTACAGCGCCTCCAAGTTCGGCCTGATGGGGTTCATGCAGGGGTTGGCGGGAGAGGTCGGCCCGGACAACATCAAGGTCAGCACCATCGTCCCCGGCTCCATCATGACGTCGTTTGGCGACCGCCCGGTGGAGGAAAAGCGCGCCGCGGCCGCCAGCGACCCCGGCAAGAAGTACCTGGAACCTGACGACGTCGCCGAGGCCGTGCTCTACCTGCTGCGCCAACCCGCCCGCGCCTGGACCCAGGAACTGAATCTCTGGCCGTTCTGAGTCTCCCCGACGCTACTCCTCACGCGCCGCCCATCCCCGGTCCTGCACCACCGGCTATTGCAGCGCGCGCTCGCGGTCCAGGTCCAGGTTGCCGATATGCAGCGAGATCGGCGCTTGCACCCACTTGTAGATGGAGCCGAGGAAGAGGCGGGTGAACTTCTCGACCCAGGTGCGAATTTGCTCCGCCGGGTACTGGGGGAACATCTCCGCCAGCACCACCTCCACCTCCTGCGGCAGCAGCTTCTCCGCGCCAAAGAGGTGAAAACAGGCATCCAGCACCGGGAAGGGCATCAGCTCTGACTCGCCCTGCTGGTCCGGCGCCAGCTCCGGGCCAGCCGGGCGCGCCAGGACCTGGCGAATCCCCTCGTGCCCCGTCTTCTCCAGCAGGTAGTCCAGCAGCGCCATCACCACGGTTTTGGGCACGTTGGCCAGCACGCCCAGCGCGCCCTCCAGGTCGCCGCCGACGGTGGTGTAGCCGACCGCCTTCTCGCTCATGTTGCCCGTTTGCAGGAAGAGGCCGCCAGACGAGTTGGACCAGTTCCACATGCGCTGGCCACGGATGCGCGCCTGGATGTTCTGTTTCGTCAGCTCCGTCACCGGCTCGCCCGGAGCCAGCATCGCTTCCACGGCCGCCAGTTCCCGCTCGTAGGCCTCTTCGATCGGAACGACCTCCAGCGGAATGCCCAGGTCCCGGGCAATGGTCTCCGCCGCCGTTCTCGTCTCGCTCGAGGAGTAGCGCGACGGCATGGTGAACGCATGCAGGATGGCGCCGGGGTTCTCCGGGTTGATGCGGCTGGCGTAGCGGTGCGCAATCAGCAGCGTGAGCAGGGAATCGCGCCCGCCGGAGAGCGCCACCCCGATCTTCTTGAAGACCCTGTTCTTTTCGTAGTAGTCGCCAACACCAAGCGTCAGCGCTTCCAGGATGTCCTCGAAGAACAGCTCGCGCTGGGAGGGGCGCGGCGTGGGATCGGGCAGGAAGAACGAGCCATTGCCCGGCACCGGGTAGCGCAGAGACGCGCGCGCGTGCTCCGTACTGAAGACATGATTCGGCACCACCACCATGGTCGAGGGTGTGTGGTCCGCCAGGTACTCCTCGGCGTCGTTGCGCCAGGTCGTGTTCTCGGCGCGCAGGCGGGAGGTGCGGTCCAGGTCGACCGTGGCGGCGGCGAACCCGACCCGCCAGCGCGGCGCCTCCAGCATCCACTTGCCGTTCTGGTTCACGTACCCGCCACCATCGAAGACCAGGCCGTCGTTCGCGCCCAGGAGGTTGGTGTACGCCAGGCAGGCCTGGTAGTCCGAGGCGCGCGTGGCGATAAGTTCGCGCCGCGTTTGCACGATGCCGAGGCGAAAGGGCGAGGCCGAGATATTGCAGACCAGCTCCGCGCCGGAGTAGCTGTGCTGGCGAATTGGCCCTTCCGGGCTCCACAGGTCTTCGCACACCTCGGGTGCGATCACCCCGAAATCGAACTGGATGACGACGTCGCCGAACGGCACATCGTGCACGGTGGAGGTCGATTCCGGTACTCCGCGCGAGAGCGTGCGCCCTTCATAGAAGATGTTGTACGTCGGCAGCTTCTGCTTGGGGTTGATGGCCACGACCTGGCCGCCGGCCAGGGTAGCCGCGCAGTTGTAGCGCAACCCGTCGTGCAGCACGGAAACGCCCACGACGATGACCATGTCCAGCGTGGCCGTGGCCACCGCAATGCGCTCCAGCTCGGTCCACTGCCGGTCCACGAAGCCCTGCCACTGGATCAGGTCTTCCACCGGGTAGCCGCCGATCGCCTGTTCCGGAAAGAGCCCGACGGTCACGTTGTCCGCCGCCATGGCGACGGCCATGGCGATGACCTTGTCCGCATTGGCGCGGAATGCGCCAACCGTGGTGTTGATGCTGCCAAGACCAATGCGCACGAGCCGCATGCAGGCGTTCCTTCTGGCTGGTTCTTGCCGCCGTACCGGCGCCTGATGCGCCGGAAATCTCTGGCCTCGTAGTGTAGGTGACGACGTGGGAAACCCCCGCTACCTCAGCTTCACCACCGACGAGATAGGAATTGAAGCTTGTGGTATCCTCTCGTCCCGGAAACATATCCGGAGGCAGGGCGTGTCCAACGGTCAAACTCCGGATCAGCAAGAACTACGAGTCATCGGCGTCGCGACAGGGCTCGGTTGCTCTATCGTCGTGGCGCTCATCTTGTGTATTGGCGGCGGCGTGCTGCTGGACCGCCAATTCGGGACCTCTCCGGTTTTCACCTTGCTGGGTGTAGCGTTGGGGTTGGCGGCAGCGGGCTACCAGCTCTGGGAGCTGGCAAAGGTCGGCAATTCGAAAGCGCAGGCGGGGCCGCTGACCCGGCAAATTTCCCGCTTGCCCATGGCGCGCGCATCACGGCCAACCGCTGGCCATCAGATGCCCGCCGCACGAGAGCACGAGGAGTAGCGCCCAGGGATGGAGATCCATATCTCGATCGCCGCGGAAACCCTCTTTATGGTGGGTCCTGTCCCGGTAACGAACGCGATGCTCACCATGTTCATCATCATGGGCCTGCTGCTCATCGGTGGCGCGGCCCTTGGCCGCAACGCCAAGCTCGTGCCCGGACGCTGGCAAAGCCTCTTCGAGGCGACCGCCGGCTTCATCCTGGAGCTCGTGGAAGGCACCGGTGGCAAGACCTTTGGCCGCCGCATCTTCCCGCTCGTGGGCGCCATCTTCGTCTTCATCGCCATCGCCAACTACTCCGGCGTGTTGCCTGGCGTCGGCACCATCGGCTTCTACCGCGATGAGGCTGTTGGAGCCTCTGCCTCGCACGAGGGCGCAGACGCCGTCCTCGAGGGCGGTGAAGGCGAGGCCGTGGTCGTTGATGAGAGCACCGATCACACCGAGACGGATGTCGTTGCCTCGACTGATGAATCCGCTGCCGGGGAGGAGCACCACGGCCCAACGTTCGTGCCGCTCTTCCGCGCTCCCAACGCTGACCTCAACATGACCCTGGCCATGGCGCTGGTGACCTTCACCACCATCCAGGTGTACGGCATCCGGGCGCATGGTGTCCGTGGCCGCATCAAGCACATGGCGGATCCGCCCTTCCTCTTCCCCATCGAAATCGTTTCCGAGTTCGGGCGCATTGTTTCGCTGTCCGCCCGTCTCTTCGGCAACGTGTTCGCGGGTGAAGTGCTCCTGGGCGTGATGTACGCCCTGGCCAACGCCGTGAAGATCGCCATCATCCCCCTGTTCGTGCCGGTGATCTTCATCTTCCTTGAACTCCTCTTCGGCACCATCCAGGCGCTGGTGTTCGCCCTGCTCACAGCCATCTACGTCACCATGGCGGGTGGCGATAGTGGGCACGGGGACGAAGCGCACGGCCATGACGAAGCAGGGGACCATAACGGCGCGCACCCGGTGTCTGCGCCAGCATCAGCCGCGGCGGGCGACTGATTTCGCGAGTCTCCACACTGCGTCATCGAATTGACGCCGGACGGAACAATTGCGCAACCGGGTGGTCCGGAAGCGACGCAAACAGGCGGCAATCCACCAGGACCGCCATGGGAGGAAACGGGACGATGGAAGTCGATGCGGCAAAGGCGATTGGCGCGGCGCTGGCGATTGGACTCGGTGGTCTGGGCCCTGGACTCGGCATCGGCTTCATCGGCCGGGCCGCCATGGAAGCCATCGGCCGTAACCCTGAGGCCGCTGGCGAAATTCGCACAGTCATGATTCTCGCCGCCGCCCTCGCGGAAGCGGTCGCCATCTACGCGTTCGTTATCGCGATCATCATCGCGTTCGTCGTCTAGCCAGAAGCGCAGGGGCTGCCGGGCTCCGGGGACACGGGCGCACAAGGCGTCGCCTTCCCCGCGGACCGGGAGCCCCGAACCTTCTTACGGAGATCGACACGCATGGGCGCACTCGGAATCAACCTATGGGGCTTGATCGTTCAGATCATCGCCTTCGCTGCCTTTGTCATCCTGTTCTGGAAGTACGCGCTCGGTCCCATCACCAACATGCTCGACGAGCGCAGCAAGCGCATTGCCGACAGCATGGCGGCGGCGGACCGGATGCGCCAGGAAATGGCCGCTGCCAGCACCCGTAACGAGGAAATCCTGGCCGAGGCCAGGCAGCAGGCCCAGCAGATCATTACGCAGGCCCGCGAAGTGGGTGATGCCACGATCACACGGGCGCAGAAGGAAGCGGCCGACCAGGCCGATGCCTACCTGGCCCGGGCCCAGGCAACATTGCGGCAGGAGACCGAACAGGCCCGGCTGCAACTGCGACAGGAACTGGCGGACCTGGCGGTTATGGCTGCCGGCCGCATTGTGAAGAAGGAACTCGATCCTGCCGCGCAAAGCACGCTCATTGCGGACGTGCTGAACGAGGCAAGCATGCCGGCCGGAGGGCGCGGCTAATACAGGCTAAAAGCCGAAAGGTAAGGAATTTCGTTGGCTAGCAGTGCGGCAACTCGATACGCTCAGGCAGTTTTCAGTCTTGGTAAGGAACGCGGCACCCTGGATGTGTGGCAATCCGATCTGACCGACCTCGCCACGCTTACGGGTGATTCCCGTGTCTCATCCTATCTCAGCAACCCCAGCATCACAGCAGACACCAAGCTGGCTACCCTGGAGGCGTCGTTGCCATCCACCGTGCAGCCCGAACTGCGAAACCTGGCCAAGTTGCTTGTCGTGCGGGACCGCACGAACCTCATCCCGCAGATCCGCGAAATCTTCGAGGATCAGGTCCGCGCCGAGCGCGGCATCACCGTGGCCCAGGTGACCACCTCCGAGCCGCTGACGGCTGAGGAGGAGGCCCTGGTCCGCGAGAAGCTCGCAGCCATGACCGGCAACACCATCGAAATCACCGCCACCGTCGATCCCGACATCATCGGCGGCATCGTGGTGCGCATTGGTGATCAGGTGATTGACGGCAGCGTCCGCAACAAGCTGGAACGGATGCGCACGCGGCTGGTCGCCGGCCGCTAAGCGGCCGTAGATGCGGAAGCGGAGCATCCCCTCACCTGTATAGAGGAGCAGACCATGGCGGTACGGCCTACAGAAATCAGCGACATTATTCGCTCCCAGATCGCCGGATTTGATGACGCCACGTCGCTGACCAACGTGGGCACCGTTGTCAGCATCGGTGACGGCATCGCCAACGTGTACGGCCTCAGCAATGTGATGGCCTCGGAGCTGGTCGAGTTCCCTCGCACGAACACGACCGGCCTCGCCTTCAACCTCGGCGAAGAATCCGTCGGTGTCCTCGTCCTGGGCGATTACACGGCCATTGAAGAGGGCGACGAAGTTCGCGGCACTGGCGAAGTTGCCTCCGTCCCGGTCGGCGACGCCCTCATCGGCCGCGTGGTCAACGCGCTTGGTGAGCCAATCGACGGCAAGGGCCCGATCGCCACCGACAAGCGGCGCCCCATCGAGATCATCGCCCCGGGCGTGATCCAGCGCGCCGACGTCGATCAGCCACTACAGACCGGGCTCAAGGCCATCGACGCCATGATCCCGATTGGCCGCGGCCAGCGCGAGCTGATCATTGGTGACCGCCAGACGGGCAAGACCGCCGTGGCCATGGACACCATCATCAACCAGCGTGACTCCGATGTGATCCCCATCTACGTCGCCATCGGCCAGAAGCAGGCCCAGGTGGCGCAGGCGGTCCGCATCCTGGAGCAGCAGGGTGTGATGGACAAGTCGATCGTGGTCGTCGCCTCGGCGGCGGACCCGGCGACGCTGCAATACCTGGCGCCCTTCGCCGGCACGGCCATGGGCGAAGAATTCATGCAGTCCGGGCGGCACGCGCTCATCGTCTACGACGACCTCTCCAAGCACGCGCAGGCCTACCGCGAAGTCTCCCTGCTCACCCGCCGCCCACCAGGCCGCGAGGCGTACCCGGGCGATGTCTTCTACCTGCACTCTCGCCTGCTGGAGCGCTCCGCGCGCCTCAGCGATGCGCTGGGCGGCGGTACGCTGACCTCCCTGCCCATCATCGAGACGCAGGCCGGCGACGTGTCCGCCTACATCCCGACGAACGTGATTTCCATCACGGACGGCCAGATCTACCTGGACCCAGAGCTTTTCTACGCCGGTATTCGCCCGGCCATCAACGTAGGTATCTCCGTCTCCCGTGTCGGTGGCGCGGCGCAGATCAAGGGCATGCGCCAGGTAGCTGGCCGCCTGCGCCTTGACCTGGCCCAGTACCGCTCCCTCGCCGCCTTCGCCCAGTTCGGCACCGCCGACCTGGACCCGGTCACGCGCAAGCAGATCGAGACCGGCGCCCGCATGACCGAAATCCTGAAGCAGGGCCAGTACCAGCCGATGCCGGTACAGGAGCAGATCGCGGACCTCTGGATGGCCGGGAACGGTTTCCTGGACACGGTGCCGGTCAACGAGGTGCGCGAGTTCGAGGCCGCCTACCTGGATTACCTGCGTACGGCGAACATCGACCTGCTCGACAGGATTGCGCAGGAAAAGCAGTTGACCGACGCCATCACCGAGGAGCTACGCGCCGCCACCGAGGCGTTCAAGGCCGGCTCCCGGTGGGGCGGCACGGCCGCGCGCAGCGCCGCCTAAGCGCTGAGGAGCAACGCCCGT
Source organism: Chloroflexota bacterium (assembly GCA_030852885.1). Taxonomy (GTDB): domain Bacteria; phylum Chloroflexota; class Chloroflexia; order Thermomicrobiales; family UBA6265; genus JACCXM01. The sequence continues at coordinate 8,987 of JALYWD010000570.1, forward strand.
GGCCAACTCACGAGAAATTCAGCGCCGTATCCGCAGCGTCGGCAACATGTCCCAGATCACCCGGGCCATGGAAATGGTGTCTGCCGTGAAGATGCGGCGCGCCCAGCAGCGGGTGACCGCCAGCCGCCCCTACAGCGAGCAGTTGCGCCAGATCATGAGTGACCTGGCCAGCCAGCAGCCGGACCCGGAGCAACTGGCCCAGTTCCCGCTGCTGCAGCGGCGTCCCGTCCAGAACGTGATGCTGATCGTGGTGGCGCCGGATCGCGGCTTGACCGGCGCCCTGAACACGAACATCCTGCGCCGTGCCTCCCGGTTCATCCTGGAGGAGGCGCAGGTTCCGGTCAGCGTTATCACGATCGGCAAGAAATCGCGCGATTACTTCGTGAAGACGAAGCAGAACGTGGCCGCCGAGTACATCGGCCTGGGTGACGATGTGACCCTCGATGTAGTGCGCGGAATTGCCGACATTGCCATCGACGAGTTCGTGAGCGGTCGTGTGGACGCGGTCTACGTGGTCTACGCCCGTTTCGTGAACACCCTGACGCAGCGGCCGGAAGTGGTGCAGATCCTGCCCATGGAAGCGCCCGCCACGCACGAGGGCTACGTCGATTACATCTTCGAGCCGAGCCCGGAAGAGGTCCTGAGCGCGCTCCTGCCACGCTACATCGAGGCCCAGCTCTACCAGGCGATCCTTGAGAGCCTGGCCTCCGAGCACTCGGCCCGCATGGTCTCCATGCGCAGCGCCTCGGATAACGCCAAGGAGATCGTGCAGGAACTCACGCTCTCCCGGAACAAGGCGCGCCAGGCGCAGATCACCCAGGAAGTCTCCGAGATCGCTGCCGGCGCCAACGCGATGGCCGGCTAGACAGGCGGGAGTGATATGAGCACCGTTACGGAACCAACCACGGCCGCCACAAACGGCCACGCCGGGCACACCGGCGAAATCCTCCAGATCACCGGCCCGGTGGTGGACGTGCAGTTCCCACCGAACATGCTGCCGGAGATCTACAATGCGCTCCACGTGACCAAGGAAGATGGCTCCGTCCTGACGCTGGAGACCCAGTCCCACCTCGGAAACGACGCCGTCCGCGCCGTCGCCATGAGCTCCACCGACGGCCTGCGTCGCGGCGCGAAGGTGACGGACGTTGGCGCGCCGATCACCGTGCCAGTCGGCCCGGAGACCCTGGGCCGTATCCTCAACGTCGTCGGTGAGCCGATTGACGAGGCAGGACCGGTGGTGGCCAAGACCCACTACCCCATCCACCGCCCCGCGCCTCGCTTCGAGGATCAGGCATCTTCGATCGAAGTCTTCGAGACCGGCATCAAGGTCATCGACCTCATCGCCCCCTTCACCAAGGGCGGTAAGACCGGCGTCTTCGGTGGCGCCGGCGTGGGCAAGACGGTCATCATCACCGAGCTTATCCGCAACATCGCGGCCGAGCACGGTGGCTATTCCGTCTTCGCTGGCGTGGGCGAGCGCACCCGCGAGGGCACAGCCCTCTGGGGTGAAATGCAGGCCTCAGGCGTGGCCGACAAGACGGTGCTTGTCTTCGGCCAGATGAACGAGCCGCCAGGCGCGCGCCTTCGCGTGGGCCTCACCGCCCTCACCCTGGCGGAGTACTTCCGCGATGAGGGGCGCGATGTCCTCGTGTTCGTGGACAACGTCTTCCGCTTCGTGCAGGCGGGTTCGGAAGTCTCCGCGCTCCTCGGCCGCATGCCGAGCGCCGTGGGCTACCAGCCGACGCTGGCCACGGAGATGGGCGCGCTGCAGGAGCGCATTACCTCCACCAAGACGGGCTCCATCACCTCCGTGCAGGCCGTCTACGTGCCTGCCGACGACTACACGGACCCGGCGCCGGCAACCACGTTCGCCCACCTGGACGCCACCATCGCCCTGGAGCGTTCCATCGCGGCCCGCGCCATCTTCCCGGCCGTGGATCCGCTCGGCTCCACCTCCCGCATCCTCGATCCGCTGATCGTCGGCGACGAGCACTACAACGTGGCCCGCGAGGTGCAGCAGGTGCTGCAGCGCTACCGTGGTCTGCAGGACATCATCGCCATCCTCGGCGTGGAAGAACTGAGCGACGAGGACAAGCTGATCGTGTCCCGCGCCCGCAAGCTGGAACTCTTCATGTCCCAGCCGTTCTTCACGGCGGAAACATTCACCGGTATCCCCGGCCAGTATGTTTCGATGCAGGACACGGTTCGTTCCTTCGACGAGATCGTCAAGGGCAATGTGGACGATTTGCCGGAGCAGGCGTTCTACATGGTCGGCGACATCGATAGCGCCAGGGCCAAGGCGGCCGGCATGGCCTCGCAGGCGGCCTAAGCAGCGGTCAGGGAGAGACGGAACACCATGGCCGGGAAACTACGTATCGAGATTGTGACCGGGGAGCGCGTCGTCCTGACGGACGAAGACGTGGACATGGTGTCCGTGCCTGGCGCGGCGGGCCAGCTTGGTATCCTGCCGGAGCACGCTCCGCTGGTCACGCTCCTCTCCCAGGGAGAGTTGCGCATCAAGAAGGGCAACAACGAGCAGTCCATCCTGGTTTTCGGTGGCTTCATGGAAGTCACCGACAACAAGGTCCTGGTGCTGGCGGATACCGCTGAGCGCCTGGAGGAACTGGACCTGGCCCAGGCCGAGGACGCGCGCAAGCGCGCCGAAGCCTCCATTGCCGGTCGCACCGGCACGATGGAACTCGCCGAGGCCCAGGCCACGCTGCGCCAGGCCAACCTGCGGTTGCGCGTTGGCCAGAAGCGGGGTGGCCGCGGCGGCCCACGTGGTGGGGGAGAGATCCCCGGATCCCTCAACTAGCTCCAGCGCTTGAGCTTCGTACGACCGCCCCGGTTCTCACCGGGGCGGTTTTGCATATGCGGTATGGACGGCGAAGATTCCTGCGACAATAGCCGCAATAGCAGGCATCCACGGTTTCGTCCGCAATCGGCTGTGCCGGGTCGCGCGGAGCGTGAAGCTGCCCCCTCTCGCGTATTATCCCGAACTTGTCGAGGGATCTCGGGTCACGCACCGAGGCAGAGAGCAGCCGTCCGGCACCATTGGCGTGTCTGACCCGGCGGGTCGCTTCAGGCGCGAGGCTGGGCCGAGATCCTTCGCCTGCGGGCTCAGGATGACACAGGAGGGCGGGCGCGGCATCGGAAAAGCCTTCGTAGCGCGCCAAAGAAGGGGACACCATGAGCGAATCACGAACCCAGGAAGACCTCGCGTATCTCTCCGCCACCGAGCAACTGGCCCTCTTCCGCAGCCGGGAGATTTCTCCAGTCGAAGTGCTGCAAGCCCAGATCGCCCGCGCGGATGCCCTGGCCGCAACCGTGAACGCCCTCACCTGGCGCTTCAGCGAGCGCGCCCTGGAGCAAGCCAGGGCCGCCGAAGCCTGCTACCAAGGCAAGGGGGACGCCCCGCGTGCCCTGGAGGGCGTGACCCTCGCCATCAAGGAGGAGATGGGGGTTGCGGGTGATCCCGTCACCAGCGCCTCGCTCGCCTACAAGGACGCCATCGCCGAGGAATCCGCGCCGCTGGCAGAGCGTGCCATGGCAGCCGGGGCCATCGTCCACGCCCGGACCACCCAGCCAGAGTTCGCCTGCGCCGCCTTTACGCAGTCGAAGCTGTACGGGATCACGCGCAACCCCTGGAACCAGAGCTTCGACGTGGGCGGCAGCTCCGGTGGCGCTGGCGCCAGCCTCGCGGCGGGCCTCACGACCCTGGCCGGTGGCTCCGATATCGCCGGCTCCATCCGCATCCCCGCTTCCTGCACCGGCGTGGTCGGCTTCAAGCCGCCCTACGGCCGCGTGCCGCAGCAACCGCCCTTCAACCTGGACCACTACTGCCACGAAGGCCCCATGACGCGCACCATCGCCGACTGCGCGCTCTTCGAGAACCTCATCAGCGGCCCCTCCCCCATCGACATCGCCTCGCTGCGCGAGCGGGTGGAACTGCCGCTCGACCCCGGCGGAGTCGCGGGCCTGCGCATCGCGGTCTCTGTCGATCTGGGCAGTTGGGACGTGGAGGATGACGTCAAGCGCAACACGCTCCGTGCGGCCGAAGCGCTGCGTGCAGCGGGCGCAACGGTGGAGAACGTGGACTTTACCCTCGATCAGGAGGAAGTCTTCGAGGTGGCGCACGCCCACCTGGGCAGCATCTTCGGAGCCAGCCTGGCCACACTGCTGGACGAGCACCGCGACGACATGACCGCCTACGCCGTGGCCTTCGCCGAGGACAAGGCGCTCGCACGGCCCATCAGCCTGCTGGAAGGCATGGAGCGGGAGGGCGCCATCGCGCGGGCACTCGGCGCGCTGTTGGAGCAGTACGACGCACTGATCTGCCCAACACTTGCCATCCCGGCGCTTCCCATCGACACGCCCTGGACCATCACGCTGCCCAACGGCACCGTCACCTCACCCTTGCAGCATCTGATGACCATCCCGTTCAACATCGCCAGCCGCTGCCCGGTCCTGAATGTGCCCTCCGGCTTCGCGGACAACGGCGTACCGACCGGCCTGCAGATCGTGGCCCGCACCTTCGACGATCTGACCGCGTTCCGTCTCGGCGCGGCCCTGGAGCGCGCCAACCTCTGGAACTACGCCACCACCCGCCCGGACCTGACGGTGTAGCGTGAGGCCAGGCGATCGTGCCCGGCGAAGCGACAGCTTGCCGGATGGCGCTGGACAAATCCAGCGCAAACCTCCCTGAGACGTATTGCCGACAACCTGACTGAAGAAACTTGGGGCAGCCTCGCACCCGCCTAAAGTGCAGGGGGTTGGGCCCATCCGCCCCGCATCCTGAATTGTTCATAGAGTAACAACGGCTCATCACTTGGGCACGCGGCGTGTTGAATCAGCCAGAATCCGGAGATGACCTGCGTGTCCCGGCCTGCCACAGCGTACGTTCCCCGAGTGTCCGACACTGGCAGGGCGTTACTTCTTGGGATCCTGCGATGCGCCGTGCTTTCGCTGATGCTGGCTCTGCTCCTTCTCGACATCGAACATCAGATCGACGACATCGGAGCCAAGGCCCCCAACCGTGAGCGTGTGCGGACCAGGGGTGGCCCCCTCCGGCACGGTCAGCGTGATATCGAATCGCCCGTCGGGGTCCACCGTTACCTGCGGCAACGTCAGCGGATTGCCTTCGTCCCACAGGAACAGCACGTCAGCCGGTGAGAAGCCCGATCCAGATACGACCACCTCACTGCCAGCGGGCCCACGTGCCGGCACGATCTGCGCGGCTGGCGGCGTCAGCGGCTCATGGCGGGCCGCCTCTGTGGCACGCGCTCTCGCGTCCTGATCCGCCTGCTCATCTTCACGAATGAGCGGCGCAAACTCCTCGGTCAGCTTGGCTGCCTCCTCATCGCTGGCGACCGGAAGGAAGCCCACCTCGCCGTCAACCAGATAGCCGCGATTCATGAAGCTCCCAGCGAAGAAGAGGTAGCGTTCCCCCACGACCAGGGGCGCTGTTCGCCCCTTGTCCTCGACCGGCAGGTCGAGACCACTCACCTGAACCTGCACGCGACCTTGTGGCTCTCGGCCTTCCGGCCTGTCGCTTGGCGCATGCCGCAGCAGGGACTCGACGTCGACCGTGTAGACGACGTAGAAGATGTCAAGCTCGCCCTCGAAGCGACCGACTTCCCCAACGTCGATCACCCGGCCGAAGAAGATGTTGCCATGGTGCGCCCGGCACTCATTGGTGGGTTCGCAGCCGCCATCGGTGATGTACGCTGCCGCGGGCCCTGCATCATCCGGAGTGGCCTCCTGAGCGAAGCTCTGTCGCATCAGCACCGCTGCCAGGGTGAAACCGACCAGGAGCGCAGTGCCCTGCGCCAATCCAGGAGAAGAGATCCGTGCCATCATTGATCCTCCTGTTAACAGACGGTGGCAGCTTCCCCTGAAGCTGTGCCGTGTCGCTGAACGCTGCAGGCAGCCTCAGCGACCGCCACTATGGCCAGTAGGTCTGCATGTCAGAAATGTCATGCGATTGCACGCCATAGCAACTGGTTGCGGCATCGCTCGGAATGTCGGCCACGACTGATTGACACTGAGCGAGGCCGTTGTGATCGAGGCCCAGGGCATGGCCCATTTCGTGAACATAGGACCGGACTCGCCGGTTTTGCGAGGTTGGGCCTTTGTAGAGCTGGCTCCCTGGCCAGGTTCCACCATCCCAAAAGGCCATACAGTAGTTGATGAAAATCGCATCAGGTGGGTTTCTACCCTTGAAATTATAGAGAC
>JALYWD010000349.1 GCA_030852885.1 Chloroflexota bacterium
CGGTTACCGGCCCGGTCCCGGACGAAACCCCGCAGCATCGTCCGCCGTTTCCGTTCCCGGTGAATCATGGCCCGTGGCTTCCAGCTCCTCGGGACTGACTGTACGCACACTGTATACGTACATGTGCCGGCTGTCAAGAGGGAGTTTTTCTTCAGAGTGGTGGAAGTTCGGCGGAGGTAGCGCTGGCTCCATCGCCGGGAGATGCCCATGGCTCGATGGAACCGAGGTCTTGGACCGCGGCAACCGCCTGCTCGGCGCTGGCGACCTGCCCGGTCAGCGTGACTTCGCGGGAGACGCGATCCACGCTGCGGAATGCCTCTCCACCCAGGGTCGCCTGGGCCGGCCACTCGCCAACCAGCCAGGTGAGATCTGCGCGCAAACGGCCCGCTCGATCGATCGCCAGCAGTACCACGCGCTCACCGAGATCGCGCCGCGCGATGATGGCGCTTCCGGCTGGTCTTCCCGCTGTTTCCGGCTCGATATCGTACCCCATCCCGCGCAGGCTGTCTGCCAGTTCGGCAAGATCGAGGGAGGGTGATGCGCTCATGGCAGCTCCTGCGGGGTGGCGGCGGTAAAGTCAATGTCGAAGACGCGCGAGAGGCGCGCCAGGCTCACCGGGTCTGAGAGGATGATCCCCAACTCACGATTCTGGTCGAGCGAGGTTGTGGAGATGTTCTGCGAGCCGACATACGCGCGCTGGCCATCGACCAGGATCATCTTGGCGTGAACATAGAGGCTGCGCAGCAGCCGCACCTGCACGCCCGCGTCCGCCAGGGAAGCCCGCTCGGCATCGAAGGACGCTGAGGGCGAGATGATGACGCGCACCGTTACGCCACGCTGCGCGGCTGCCTCCAGGGCGTGCAGGAGGTCTGGATCGCGCAGAACCTCGGCATAGACATCGACGCTCGTTTGGGCGCTGTCGATCAGTGCCTGCAATGACTCACGGGCGTTCGTCGGGCTGACCACCAGCGGCCCGGGTGGTGGCTCGACCTCCTGCGCCCAATCCGCCTCGAAGATGGCGCTGGCTGTCTGCACTGCCTCCGGGGTCGTGGTGATGACTCCCAGTTCCCGGTTGCCCGTGAACGACGAGGTGGTGAGATTCTGGTTCATGATGATGAGCAGTTCCTGATCGATCACCATCATCTTGATGTGGGAGAAGCGGAAGGCGGGATTGCTCCAGCGCACATCGATCCCCGCGGCATCCAGGCGGTCGAAGATGCCCTGCTGCCCGCCGCCACCGCCGAAGGGGTGCTCCTCGAGCAGCACCCGCACCGTGATGCCGCGTGCTTGCGCGGCCTCCAGTGCCTCCAGGATCTCATCATCGGTGACGATGTAAATCTCCAGGTCGATGCTCGTCGTCGCGGCCTCGATCTCGTCCAGGATCGGGCGGCGGCCATCGCCTGGCTGGATGAAAATGCCTGTGATGCCACCCGGCTCCATCGGGCTGACGACCGTGGCCATCGCCGCCAGCGACGGCGCATGCTCACCTGGCGACGGCTGGCGCACCAGCAGCGTGGCGCAGGTCACGGCCCCGATGATGGCCACCAGCAGAGCGGTCAAGAGCCACGGGGTTCCGCGCCGGGGTGGCGCGGTGGTCTCGTCAGCCATCGGCACGACTGCGAGATCGCGTCGTCAGGCGAAACACGCGCCTAAACGCCGCGCTGCTCACGCCAGGCGCTCACGTCAGCCAGGTGCTCGTCGTAATGCTCATACGTGGCGCCGGCGATGGCCGCATCGATGGCGGTGGCGTCCAGCTCTGCGCGCTCCTCCAGGTCCGCCACCAGTGCGGCGTGCGCCTGGTGCATGGCGGCCCGCTCTTCGGCCAGCGTCCGGCCCTGTCGCGCCGCGTGATCCGCCTGGTTCATCTCCTCGAAGTCATCGAACTCGCGCGTCTGTCCGGAAAGCGCCAGGGCCGCGTTCTCGCGCCCCAGGTCATCCCAGAACGCGATATGCCCAAGCAACTCCTTCAGCGACCACTCCCCGATGACGTTGGGTTCCTGCAGTTGGTCCTCAGTCAGGTCATCCAGGCTGGTCAGGAACGCGCTCCAGGAGTCCTCGATGCGTTGCAGGAGGTCAGCCACGGTGGCCGCGGGCACGCGTTCAGATGTCTCTTGCGTCAACGCTTCGCTCCTCATTGAGCCTGCTACAGACCGTGCTCCTGCCGCCATTGTCTCACCTGCGCGGCGTGCTCATCGTAGTGGTCGTGAAACTCGCCGGAGTAGCCCGTTACGAGCTCGACGAAGGCCGGCTCGTCCTGGATCGAGCGGAGGTAGGTCATGAGGCGTTCGTGGGCTTCAGCGCGATAGCGCTTCAGGGCGGCGACCGAGTCGTGCGTGTGCTTGTCGACTTCGATTTGATTCGTATCCCCGACTTCGTCCGGGATGGCTTCCCCAGCCAGCGAGAGGCGGACAGCCTCTGCGCCCCAATCTTCCCAGAAGGCTACATGACCCAGAAGGTCCCTGGTCGTCCAGAACCCGCAGGTCTCTGCATCCAATTGGTCTTCCGGGATGCCATCGACCACGTCAACCCATGCTTGCCAGTGGGCGTCGACCGTGTGCAGCAACTCCGCGGCGGTTGGTGTGGTTGCCGTGGCGCTGGACTGTGACATTGCGATCTCCCTTTCAGCGGTGAACCAGGAATCTGACTCGCAAATGACGGATAGTTCAGGGTCCTGAACACCCAACGCGCGACGTGCCGAGTGGTGAGAGACCGGAGCGAAATTGCCGCATACAATGCCCATTGCGGCAGCAATTGCGCAGAATGGGAGAGGCAATGGCAGCGAACGGCATGGAGCGCACACGAGAGTTCTTGCGGGGCATGGGACTGCCGGCGGGCGATCTGCACGATCTCCCCGCGTCCACTCAGCGCTTTGCGGATGGCGGGCAGTGGCGCGTCGAGATCCCCTCCGTTGAGGGGCCGAACGCCCTGCGCGCGGTCTTCGAGACGGCGGACGCCCTGGGCGTGCCCGTGCATCGGGTCAGCCAGGGGAGTGGCGTCATGCTGCTGACCGACGATGAGCTGGATGAGATGCACGAGATCGCCTCCGCGCGCGGCGTAGAGGTCAGCCTGTTTGTGGGGCCGCGTGCTGGCTGGGATACCGGGGCCATGGCGTACGCCAGTGCCGGGCGCGTGGTCGCCCCGAAGATTCGGGGTGAGGACCAGTTGGTGCAGGCGGTGGAGGATGTGCGCCGCTCCTGTGAGCACGGCATCGAGAGCGTCCTGGTGACCGACGAGGGGTTGCTGGAGGTGCTGGGCGCCATGCGGGACGCAGGCGAACTGCCTTCCGGCCTGATCCTGAAGGGCTCGGTCATGCTCGGCTCGTCCAACCCGGTCTCGGTGCGAAACCTGGAGCGCCTGGGCCTCACCACCTTCAACGTGCCGACGGACCTCAGCCTGGCGCAGTTGGCAGCCATCCGCGCGGCGACGACGATACCGCTCGACATCTACATCGAGGTCCCGGATGACATCGGCGGCTTCATCCGCCACTACGAGATCGCGGACATCGTGCGCGTGGCCGCGCCGGTCTACCTGAAGTTCGGCCTGCGCAACGCCCCGAACATCTATCCGAGCGGGACGCACCTGGAAGCGACGGCGGTGGCACTGACCCGCGAGCGCCTGCGCCGCGCCAAGCTGGGCCTGGATCTGCTGCACCGCCTGGACCCGGATGCGGTGATGTCGCCGTTGCCGTATGCAGTGGCGGCCGGGGCGTAGCTCTCAGAGGCGATCGTCCAATTTCATGTGTCATCCTGAGCCCGCATGCGAAGGATGACACATCAGGGTGGGTGACTTCGAACCCGATTGCTGCGGGACGAAGTCCTGCGTCTACATCCAGAGTGGCAGGCGCTAGCCGGGCACGCTCGCAAGCTGCTCGCTGCCAGCCGCACTCGCGGCACGCGTGGCATCCAGCAGGTCCGTTGCCAGGTTCCGCAGCACGTCGCACAACTCATCTGGTTTCCGCACTTCGAAGCGGAAGCCGAGGCGCACCAGGTAGCGCGCGGCGCCGTTCAGGCACTCGACGTTGGCGCGGAAGATGACACCGTCCACGCAAGGCTCCAGCGCCGCGTCATAGGCAGGAATCTCCCGGCGCGCCTCCTCCAGCGAGGTGAAAAGCAGCGCCTCCACATGCCAGGCGTTCGGCGCCACGGCCAGCGCATCCTGCACGAAGCTGAGAGGCTCGAAGTGGGGTGGCCGCTGAAAGGTCTCCTCTTGTGTCGTGATCCGGTGGATGCGATCCAGCCGGAAGAGACGGAGATCACGCCGCAGGTGGCAGTATCCCGGGGCATACCAGCGCCCCATCAGGTGCACCAGCCCATAGAGGTCAACGGCTCGCTCCGTCTCTTCACCTTGCGCCGAGGCGTACTCGAAGATGACGCGCCGTTGATCGTGGACGGCGGCGGCCACGCTCATCACGGTTTCCGTCGCTGGCAGCGTCACGCCCCGCACGGGATCGAACGTGGCCGTTTGCTGCACCGCCGCGATGCGCGCCCGCACATCCTGCGGCAGCACGCGCTCAACCTTGGCCAGCGCGCTCTCGACGGTCGACGCGCTGCTGACCAGCCCCAGGCGGCGCGCGGCCAGCAGGCCGAGCATGATGGCCAGCGCTTCATCGTCCGTAAAGAGCAGCGGAGGCAGCCGGAACCCGGGCCGCAGCCGGTAGCCACCATGCCGGCCGCGCTCGGCTTCGACCGGGATGCCGAGGTCCTGCAGCATCGTCACGTAGCGGCGAACGGTCCGCAAATCGA
>JALYWD010000371.1 GCA_030852885.1 Chloroflexota bacterium
TCCTGGCCGCGTTTTTCCGCCTGCGGCAGGGCAAGGAGCCCATCGCGCCGAAGGCCGAGCACAACACGGCCCAGAGCTACCTCTACCAGCTCTTCGGCGAGGAGCCAGAGGAGCGGCACTGGAAGCCGCTTGAGGTCTACCTCACGCTGCTGGCTGACCACGGCATGAACGCTTCGACCTTCACCGCGCGCGTGATCGCCTCGACCGGCTCCGATCTCTGCTCCTCCATCACCGGCGCGGTCGGCGCGCTGAAGGGTCCGCTGCATGGCGGCGCGCCTTCCCTGGTACTCGACATGCTGGAGGACATTGGCACGGCGGACAATGTCGATGCCTGGTTGACGACGGCGCTGGACCGTGGCGATCGCCTGATGGGCTTTGGCCACCGCGTCTACAAGGCCGAAGACCCGCGCGCCGAAATCCTGCGCGGTATGGCCCGCGAGGCCAGCACACCCGAGTTCTTTGCCCTGTCGCAGCGCACCGAAGAGCGGGCCCTGGAGATGTTGCAGGAGCGCAAGCCGGGCCGCCGTCTCTACACCAACGTCGAGTTCTACTCGGCAGCGGTCTTGTCGGCAGTCGGGCTGCCGGGTGACATGTTCACGCCAACCTTCGCGGTTTCCCGCGTCGCCGGCTGGACCGCGCATGTGCTGGAGCAGGTCGCGAACAATCGCCTGATCCGGCCGCAGTCCGAGTTCGTTGGCCCGCTGGACAGGAAGTACGCCGCCATCGAGGCCCGCTAGGCAGCGGTACAAACGTACCCATTTGGTCAACGGCCTGCTTCGGTGGGCCGTTGACGCATCCTCTGGCTGCTCGCAGACGTAAGTACCACGAGGGCGGTCGCTGGACCGCACATGGAGGTGCGGTTGCTGCGTCACGTTTGCTGGTCTGTCCTGATAGCCATTCTGCTCACGTCGGTCATCCCGGCCGCGGCAGACGCAAATCCGGCCAATCCCCCGCTTCACCGGGTTTCACTTTCGCAGTCAGACGTTGATCTCGATGCCGCCTCTGAGGCCGTGCGCGAGTTCTCCGTGCTGGAGCAGGCGCGCGACTTCGCCGCGCTCTACGCCCGGCTGCACCCCGATGCGCGCGCCGTGGTCCCGCGCTCGGCCGTCGTCGGCTGGTACGACGCGTTCCTGGCCGACCGGCAAGCCGGTGAGGCCACGGTCACCGACGTGCGCGCTGAGCCCTGGACCTGGGGCGTGACCGGCGTCACCTACGACGACGCGATCACGGTCTTCTACACCCAACCCTATGTCATCAATGGGGTCGAGACGGAGATTGTGGGCGAGGTCCATGTTGTTGCGGACGACGACGGCTGGGGCTGGTTCTTCGGGGCATCGCGCGCATTCCTGGATCAGCAGATTGCCGCCTACGGCGACGATGGGTCGGCCACGGCGTTCGCGCTCGGGGTCGCGCCCGCGGACACGGTGGACCCAGCGGTCCGGTTCCCGGATCAACTGGTGCGGCACGTCAACAGCTTCTGGGAAAAGCGCTTTGCCGATGCGAACCAGACGTACCTCCCGCCAGCGGACGTAGTGGCCTTTGAAGAGCCAATGTCGACGCCGTGTGGGCCGGCCGACCCGGACGAGGAAGCGGCCTTCTACTGTGTCATTGACCAGAAGATCTACTACTCGGCGCCGTTCCGGGATCTGATCGAGGGCCAGATCGGGGACTTCGCCTGGATCGTGGTCATCGCGCATGAGTGGGGGCATCACATCCAGGCGCAACTCGGCTTCGAGTTGGGTGTCTCGCCGGATCGCGGCGGTCAGATTGCGCCGATTGTCTTTGAGCAGCAGGCAGACTGCCTGGCGGGGGCGTACGCCGTCGATGCCGAGCTGGTCGGCTGGCTCGATCCGGGTGATGTCGATGAAGCGCTGCGCATGACGGAGCTGTCCGGGGATCCGCCGGGCACTGCCTGGGATGATCCGCGCGCGCACGGCACCAGCGAGGAGCGCATTGACGCGTTCCTGCAAGGATATTCCAGTGGTATCGGCACCTGCGGCCTCGATCTCAGTATGGCCACCCCGGCCAACGGGTAAAGCGCCGGGCGAAGGCGAACGATAGTCCCTATCATTAGGCGCAACATGACACGGTCGAGCGCCCGCACGTTTGCACCAGGGTGCTGCGGCTGACGCACATGCGCCAGTGGAGGACAAGATGGGTCTCGAGATTTTCGAGCGTGGGGAACTCCCCCGCTGGGCTCCGGTGCGCCAGCAATTGGACGACCTGGCAATCGGCGACGTGCGCGCCGCCATCGCGGAGCAATTCACGCGTGAGGGCGTTGGCAACCGCCTGCAGCCGGGCCAGCGGGTGGCGATCACGGCGGGCAGCCGGGGGATCGACCGCATTGACGAAGTGCTCAAGGCCGTGGTGGACGAGGTGCGCGCCCTCGGGGCGGAACCCTTCCTGGTGCCGGCGATGGGCAGCCATGGCGGCGCCACCGCCGAGGGGCAGCTCGATCTGATCTCCCACTACGGCGTGACCGAGGAGCGGATGGGATGCCCCATTCTCTCCAGCATGGACACCGTGGAACTGGGCTTCGTCGAGGGCGGGGTGCCGGTCTGGATTGACCGCAACGCCTACCAGGCGGACGCCATCATCCCGGTTGGGCGCGTCAAGCCGCACACGGATTTCCGGGGGCCGGTCGAAT
>JALYWD010000383.1 GCA_030852885.1 Chloroflexota bacterium
GGTGGAGCCGTCCGTCATCTGCCCCGGCGAAACAGCGCTGCCCACATAGTCCGGCACCGAGCCGCCCAGCCCGTGCGTGATCCCCACGCGCTCGGCAGTTGCCGCCGGCAGTTCCACGAAGCGGTCCGCGGCCTGCTCGGCCGCGCGCTCCCGCGCGTAGGCGAGGTCCGTCAGCACGTCGACCGGGACATCGACCTGCGTGATGTCCCCCAGCCAGGCGAAGCGGTCGGCGAAGGCGATGCGAAATGCCTGCACCATGCGGTTCAGCGCCGCCGGGGTGTGGTAGCCCATCTCGCGCAACCCGAACTGCGATGCGATGTTCAGGCTCTCGACCAGCGTCGTACCGCCGGTGCCACCGCCGATGGTGTGGACCTCCGCGCCGCCGTAGGTGGTGGTCAGCGCTGGCGTCACCTTTGCCTGGTAGTTGGCGAAATCGTCCCTGGTAAAGGGCGCGCCGTTGGCAACGAGATCATCGGCGATCGCCTGCCCAATGGCCCCCTCATACATCACGCGCGGCCCCTCGCTGGCAATGGCGCGCAGGGTGCGCGCCAGGTCTGGCTGGCGCATGATCTTTGGGTTCGCCTGCTCCTGGGTGATCGGCGGGCAACCGTTGGCATCCAGGAAGATGCCGGCGGTTTCCGGGAAGATGCGCAGCGTGGCCAGATCCCGTGCGATCATCCAGGAGGTGTGCCAGTAGATCGGAACGCCTTCCTCGGCGTAGCGGATGGCTGGCGCCAGCGCCTCGGCCAGGGAGATGGTGCCCCAGCGCTCCAGCGCCGTCGCCAACCCGGCTGTGGTACCCGCCACCGCCACCGACTGGTAGCCCCACACATTGATGTTATCAACCACCGCCGGCCAGCCGAAGAGGCCCTCATCCACGCCTGCGGCGAGCGGGAACATCTCCGGGCGGGCGGCGGCCGGGGCAATCATGGGGTACTCGACGACGGCGGGATCATCGCCCGGGGCGTGCACCACCAGGTAGCCGCCGCCGCCGATGCCGTTCATCCACGGCTCCACTACCCCCGCCGCAAAGGCCGTCGCCACGGCGGCGTCCACCGCGTTGCCACCCTTGCGCAGGATCTCCGTGCCCGCGGCCGCCGCCCCGGCCGTCTTGGCCGCCACCATGCCGCCGCGCCCGCGTGCTTCCAGCCTGCTTACGTACCACTCGGTTTCCACGCTCACCCTCCATATCAGTATCAGTGAGGCTGCTGTCGCTGTGGGCGATCATACGGCAGCGTCGCGCAACGTGGCATGGCGGTTTGACACCGAGCAGCGTGGTCATCCACCGCACCAGGGAACAGCAATTGTTCGCGACGTGAAAATGAACGCCAGGGGCTCAAACCCTTTACAGCCCGCGCAACCTGTGCCATGGTGGTGCTTCCAATCAATCGTGCGGGCACTGAGGTGTGGCAATGGCAGTGGCGCCAATTGCTTGATATCCCCGAGGCAGGAGGAGATCCGATGACCCATCGTGACGAGGCCAGCGCGCTGTTTGCGGAAGTGTTGCGGGGCCGCATCGGGCGGCGCGATTTGCTGCTGCGCGCGGCGGCCCTGGGCCTGGGCGCCACCGCGCTCGACACGCTGCTGGGAGCAGAGGCGTCTGTAGCGGCAGCCGCGCAGGACGGGACGCCCGAGGCCATGGCGGCCACCGGGAGCCTCACCTGGGGATTGGAGCAGGACCCGGGGAATCTGATTCCCTTTGGCGGAGTTTCCAGTTCCAATATGTGGGGCAAGGAGTTGATGTACGACTCCCTGCTTGAGTGGGACCAGGAGCTGAATATTCAGCCCGCGCTCGCCGAGTCCTATGAGGCAGCGCCCGACGCCACCAGCTACACCTTCAAGCTGCGCCCGGGCGTCATGTTCCACAACGGTAAGGAGATGACGGCCGCGGACGTCAAATACTCGTTCGAGACCGCGCTCAATCCGCCCGCGCCCGGGATCCAGGTTGCCTTCCTGGCCAACATCGCGAGCGTCGAGGCGGTCGATGACTACACCGTGACCATCAACATGTCGACGCCCGATCCCACGCTGCCTGGCGTCATCGCCTGGAGCCGGTACACGCCGATTGTGCCCGAGGGAATCGCCGACGAGATCAACCTGCTGAGCGAAGGCATCGGCACCGGCCCGTACAAGCTGGTCGAGTACATCTCCAACGACCGCGTGGTCTACACCGCCAACGAGAACTACTGGAAGCCCGGAACGCCCTGCATCAAGGACATCACGCTCAAGATCCTGACCGACGAGCAGTCGCGCGTCGCGGGGCTGCGCTCCGGGGAGATCGACGGCGCGACGCTGACCGCGGACGTGGCGCGCACGCTGGAGAACGACGACTCGCTGGAGGTGCTGAACGGGCTCTTCTCCGCGCCGCGCGTGATCCAGTTCAACACGAAGGAAGATGTGCCCTGGCGCGATGCGAAAGTGCGGCAGGCCATCAGCCTGGCGGTTGACCGGCAGATGATCATCGACAACGTCTATGGCGGAAATGCCCAGTTGACCGCCGCGATTCCGCCTGGCTATGGCGACTGGCCGCTGTCGAATGAGCAACTTGTCGAGGCGTATACGCCGGACCTGGCGAAGGCCCAGGCGCTGATGCAGGAGGCGGGCTTCGAGGGGGGCTTCGACGTCACGCTGCAGGCGATTGCCGCCCCGCGCGAGTTCACCCAGATCGCGGAGATCGTGCGGGAGCAACTCAAGCCGCTGAATATCAACGTGACGGTGGAACCCCTGGAGATCGGCACCTTCGCCACGAATATCGGCGACGGCAGCTTCCAGTGGGCCTCAACCGGGCGCGGCATGCGCGGCGACCCCAGCGGGTATGTCGTCGATTTCCGCAACGGCACGACCCTCAACCAGGCCTGGTTCGGGGACGGCTGGAAGAACGAGGAGTTGGACAAGCTGTACGACGAGGCCCTGGCCACGGCGGATACAGAGGCCCGGCACGCCGCGTATCAGCGCATCCAGGAGATCATCCTCGAAGAAGCGGCGAACCTGTACACCGTCCAGCCGTACAAGTACCAGGCGGTGAACGGGCGGGTCGAGGGGATGTACGTCTCGTACACCGACTTCAACCCGGGCCT
>JALYWD010000386.1 GCA_030852885.1 Chloroflexota bacterium
GCCAGTTTTCAGAGATCTTGCCACACTCGATGACGAAGAAGCCGGCGGCGCTCCAGTTGACTTCTGCGCCGGTATCAGTATCCGTGCCGGACCAGTGCATCATGGATGCCACCTGGTCGCCATCCGCGATGATGGGATCGACGGTGACCGAGAGATCGGTAATTGCTTCCTTCCGCTCATTCGCCCATTCCGAGGCCGCCTCGGCACCGCCCTCCGGTGTAGTCATGGGGACATCCGTTGACAGCTCGTGGTAGACGTGATCGGGTGCCAGGGCATCGGCGATCCCAGCCCCGTCACCGCCGGCAGCCGCTGCAAAGAAGGCACGGACGACCTCTTTGTTCTCCTCCTCAGTCGTGGTGGCGCACTCCGCAGACGGTGTCGCGTCCTGCGCGAAGGTGGGAGCTGCCAGCGCTGAGGGCGCGAGCAGGAGACCAGCGACAATCAGGGCAATTCCTCGTGATGGCATTGCGCGCTCCTTCATCAGTGCACGTTGCGCTCACCCAACACCTGGGTCCCTGCAGCGTATCAGGGGTTGCGACAGGCGCAAGAGGGCGCGAACTGCGGACATGGCGGCGCCGTAGCGCGTGCTCCTGTCCGGCCAGCGGCGGCGAAGACGCCGCGTGTGCAGTCGCGCCAGGTCCGCATTTATGGGTTGTCCCGGCCACGGCGTAAGACCGCGCTACTCGGGCAGTTCGAACACGCGCGCCGCCGTCGTTGCTACCCCGCGTCAGGCGCGGGCCGCCGCTCACGAGCGGAGTGGCGGTACTGGCCCGCGCCGCCAGCGCGGTGGTGGACCATGCGTGTCGGCCTCGTCTTGCGCAGTGCCAGCCGTGGAAAAGTGCGCCTCCGTCAGCACGTTGACGCCTTCCGAGTCGTATGCCACCCTGCGCGCATGAGTGCCTCCCTGACCACAGCCCGCCGCCTCTACGAACGCGCCGGGTATCAGCTTGTTGCAGCGGAGCCGGAACAGGCCTTCGGGCAGGACCTGATCAACGAAACCTGGGAACTCGATCCCGCTCGACCAGGATGACCACATGACCGAACGCACGGCCAACCCCGCCGTCGACTGGAACCCCGCCCAGTATGCGAAGTACCGGGACGAGCGGGCGCAGCCCTTCTACGACCTGCTGGCGCTGGTGCAGCCGCAGCCGGATATGCGCGTGATCGACCTGGGGTGCGGCCCCGGTGAACTGACCCGGGAGCTCCACGACGCCCTGGGCGCGTGGGAGACGGTGGGTGTGGATAATTCGCCGGCCATGCTGGAGAAGGCGACGGCGTTTGCCGGGGAGGGTCTGCGCTTCGAGAACGCTGACCTGGGGAGCTTCTCCGCACCCGGCGTATTCGATCTCGTCTTCGCCAACGCCGCCCTGCAGTGGTCGCCGGACCACCCGGCGCTCCTGGCCCGGCTGACGGCCTGCCTGGCTCCCGGTGGGCAACTGGCGGTCCAGGTCCCGGCGAATGATGACGCACCGTCTCATGCGCTAGCCGCGGAAGTTGCCAGCGAATCCCCCTTCCGCGAAGCCCTGGGCGGGTACATCCGCGTGTCGCCCGTGCTGGCGCCCGAAGCGTACGCCACCTTGCTGCAACAGCTCGGCTACCAGCAGCAAACGGTGCGCCTGCAGGTTTACGGCCATCTCCTGGGTTCCCGCGATGACGTCATCGAGTGGGTGCGTGGCACCTGGCTCACGGCCTACCAGAAGCGGCTGCCCGCCGAGATGTGGCCTGCGTTCCTGGAGCGCTACCGGGAGCTATTGCTCACGCAACTCCCGGACGACCGCCCATTCTTCTACCCGTTCAAGCGCATCCTGTTCTGGGGACGCCAGTAGCGCAGAACGTTCAGTTTCGGGAATGCTCTCCCGGTCAGACCGGGATGCATTTCCTGCCGCGTTCCAATCCCGTTCTACCCGGAGACATCCGGGCGGTACGTGCCGAAGCTCCAGAGATTCCCTTCGAGGTCTCGAGCGCTGTATTCGCGAGAGCCGTAGCTGGTGTCCGCCAGCGGGCGCACAATCTCCGCGCCAGCATTTACGGCATGTTCGTAATGCCCATCGACGTTGTCCAGCGCTACGTACAGGCCCTGCGTGCCGAGGGGTTGGCTCCAGGGGTTCTCCGGATCAGGCGTGCGCTGACGGGTGGTCGGCATGATCACGCCGTCGCCCAGGCGCAGCTCCGCGTGCTGGATCTCACCATTCTCGCCAGTCATGATCATCAGCGGCGCGAAGGCAAAGACGCGCTGGAGCCAGGCGATAGCGGCTGGGGCGTCGTCGTAGGCGATGATCGGGTACATGGTGACGTGACCTACGTTGACCGGGGCATCCAGAACGGTGCGTGTGTCGGACATGGTGCTTCTCCTTCGTTCGTCGCCGGGGCGGGCGTCCCACAACGGGCGCTCCAGCAGCGTAGCGGGCCCAGCATTGCGTGTATTGGATGTTTCTTCAGTCCCCGTACCGGGTCGTCTCCCTGTAGCCAGAGCGCTCAAGGCATACCTGGCACTGTTCTTGCTCCACCTGCTCCATAGAAGCCCCATCGACGGCACACGCGCAGCGTCGCGGTTCGCCACCCATGAGGCACGGGCATGGCACGCGCTCACGGGGGCGGCCTGAACGGCATAGCGCCATGTCCAGCACGTTTTTCTCCTGCTGTGGTAGCGGAGAGAGGAAGCGTTGATGCTGACGGCGCTCGCCTTCATTGGCGCAAGCGTGGTGTTGGGAGGCGTCGCCTCGTTCCTGGAGCATCCCCTCTCCAGACAGCTCGATGCGTTTCGCCTCGGCGCGGCGCTGCGGCTCGGCGGCCTCATCCTGGCGGTCGTCGCCCTCCTGGCGACGCGTGGCCCGGTCATTCCGAGTCTCGAGTCGGGCCTGGCTGGCCTCGGCATTGGTCTGATCCTGGGCGTTGGCTCCGTCTTTTACTGCCACGCACTCACGGGGCTGGCGCCCTGGTTAGCCGCCTCTGTCGCCAATGGGTATATCGCCGTGACGATTCTCCTCGGAGTCGCCGTGCTCGGGGAAACGCTGACGTGGCTCGCGCTCACCGGGCTAGGCCTCACGTTTGCCGGCATCGTGACCCTCTCGTGGCGGAAACCGGACGCGGCTGATAGCCACCGGCTGCGCCCATCGCTGGCGGCGATGTGGCCGCTCGGCCCCTACATCCTGCTGGTGGGCTTCGGGGTCTTCCTGGAGAAGCCCGCGCTGCGTGGCGTGACCGCGCTGCAACTCAACACGCTGACCGCCCTTGGCATGGCCATCGTCGCCGTCGCCGCCATCATGGTCCGCGAACACCGGCTGCCCACCGGGCCCGCCGCGCTGGGGGGCGGCGGGGTTGGGCTCCTGTTCGGCATGAGCGCGCTTGGCTACTACCTGGGCCTGGAATACCTCCCGGTTTCGGTCGCCGCCACGCTCAGCAACACTAGCGTCCTGGTTACGGTGGTGCTCGCGGTCGCCTTCCGTCACCAGGCGATCACGAGGCGGCAGATCGCCGGAGCGGTATCCACGCTGGCCGGAGTGAGTCTCCTCACCCTCCCTCCTCCCTGAACGCGGCTCCTGAGGGGATGGCGTGTCCTGGCGCCGCGGCGTATCGCGCAGAGACAGGAATTGGCCCGAAGATCAGCCGCATCTTCGACGATCGATTGCAGGAGGACATCATGCGACCCTGGAAGCTCTCAATTGCCGCCGCAGGTATCGCGAGTCTGCTCATCAGTCCTGGAGGAATCCCCATGGCTCAGGCCCAACACCCCGACGCAACCTATAGTGCAACCTTTACGCCGCTCAACTCGAACGTGACCGGGTCCGATGCCGCGGGGAACGTAACGTTCACGATCACCGGCGATCAGTTAACCATTCAGGTCACCGCCACGGGTGTGCCGCCAGATACGGAACACTGGCAGCATTTTCACGGATTCGCCGAGGGTGACAAACACGCCGCGTGCCCGTCCGCCAGTGAGGACGCCAACGGCGATGGAATTATCGACCTGATCGAGACTGAGCCGGTGGCGGGCACCACGATGGTTCCGCTCAACGACGACCCGGTCAGCATGGACATTCCCACGGATACGTACCCGACCGCTGGGGCGGACGGCGCCTACTCGTACGAGAAGACCGTTTCCCTGAAGGCCATGCAGGATGCGTTCGCCGCGCAATTCCCTGGGCAGAGTCTCGATCTCGACCGGCGCGTCGTCTTCCTGCATGGGACGGCCTCGTCCGCATCCCTCCCGGATACTGTCGCTTCCCTCGGCGACATCCCAGCCCAGGTGACCCTTCCGATCGCCTGCGGCCAGCTTGTCAAAGTCGATAACGGCGCCGCCACCGTGACCGCGCCAGCGACGCCAGGCGCCTGACGAGCGCGCATGACGCGATGCGCCGCATCGGGCCAGCGAGCGACGCGGGGGGCATGGCCATGAGGAACGCAGAAGCCGGGATAGCAGGCGCGAGGGTGCTGCTGAAGCGCGCCTATGACGCGCCAGATACCAGCGACGGTGTGCGCGTTCTCGTGGACCGGCTCTGGGTACGCGGCATCTCCAAAGCCGCCGCCAATCTCGACGCGTGGATGAGTGAACTGGGGCCGAGCGATGCCCTGCGGACACAGTTCGGGCACCAACCGGATCACTGGGAGGCCTTCGTGACTCAGTATCGCGGCGAGTTGTTGACTCCCATGCGCCAGGCACTCCTGGCCGTGCTCCAGGGCGTGGCCAGCCACGCCACGCTCACGCTGGTCTATGGCGCGCGCGACACGCAGCAAAACGAAGCGGTCGTCCTGCGCCAGTACCTGCTCCAGGAGCACGCGCGAGCCCCCACCACCTGGGACGCCCCAGCGAAGCTGCTGGTGGTCATGGGCGTTGTGGCGGCGGCACAGCACGACGCTGTGGCGGCCGCGTCTGGCGTGGAACGGTTCGCCGCCCCGCTACTGACGGGTGACGAAATCGCCAGCGCGCGCTCCACGCTCCTGGCCGATGGTGAATTGCGGCCCGTACCGGGAGGATGGGACTTGACCGCACGGGGCAAGACGCAATTGCGCGAACTCCAGTGCGCGGCGGCGCCCGCCCCCACCTGAACGCCAGACGCGGGCGCGGTTGGACTTCTCCAGGCGAGAAGGACGCTGGCTGTAACGGATGCACATGAATGCGAACACCAAGACCTCGAAGCCACAGTCGCCCCGAATGGGGCCGTTGTGGTGGCGCCGCAGCGATGCGTTGCGGCGCACCAGGGCTCCGCGGTACGCGGGGCCGCACAGGTCGTGAACTGGAGGAGCAGCATAGTTGCCGAAATCGAGCGCACAGGCTTCACCCTGAACCGGCGCGCATTGATCAGGCGGCGGGCGCGGCGGGCTTCGCCGCGCCCGCCATTGCCGC
>JALYWD010000391.1 GCA_030852885.1 Chloroflexota bacterium
CCGGCCTCCACCGCCTTTTCCTGGTTGATCATGATGTTGAACTCTGGGTCCGAGTAGGCGCCGCCGTACTGCCAGACCACCGGCTGGAAGAGCCACGCCACGTAGGAGGCGCTGTTCGGGTGGGCAAAAGCGGAGCGGGTGACGGTGTCGCCATCCTTCTGCACCAACTCAGGCGCCACGGCCACCAGTTCTTCCCAGGTCTCGGGGGCGGCTTCCAGCCCGACCTCCGCGAACATGTCCTGGTTGTAGTAGAAGAGCGGTGTGGAGCGGGCGAACGGCAGCCAGTACGAGATACCGTCCCGCACGCCCTCGTTGTAGAGGGAATCCACGTAGTCGCTGGTATCGATCTCGTTGGCGGCCAGCAGGTCGGTCATCGGCGCCAGTATCTGGTTCAGGTAGAACTTGAACCACCACACGTCAGAGAGAACCGAGACATCCGGCGCCTGCTTCGCCTGCAGGGCGGCGGTCAGCTTCTGGGCGGTTTCCTCATAGGTGCCCTGGAACTGGTACTCGACCTCCACCTCATCCTGGGACTCATTGAACATCTTGACCATGGCCTGCTCGGCCTCGCCCAGCACATCGCTGTAGGAGCCCCAGTAGAGCACCTTCACCTTCGATCCGGTGTCCTGCACCACTGCCGGCGCGGCGAACGCCGTGCTGCGCTTGCTGACCTGGCTGCTGGCCACCGCCGCGCCGAGGCCGGCGGCCCCACCCAGCAGATTGCGGCGTGAAATCACTCCACTCACGGGTGTCCTCCTTGTACAAATCGCGGCCACATGCCGCCACTCGGTGTCACGGCCTGCGCCACGCCATCGTTCCCGCTCATCCCTTGGTCGCTCCGGCGGCAATGCCCTCGATGATGTGGCGCTGCGCCCAGGCGAAGATGATGAGCAGGGGAGCGATGACGAAGATCGAGGCCGCCATCACCGGACCCCAACGCGTATTCCCTTCCTGGTCGAAGAGATACGTGAGTCCCACGGTCAGGGGCCGCATGAGCTGGGTGTTGGTGACGATGAGCGGCCAGAGATAATCGTTCCACTTGGCAACAATCGAAATCAGGGCCATCGTGGCCAGCACTGGCCGCGCCAGCGGCAGCACGATGTCCCACAGCAGGCGCAGGTGCCCGCAGCCGTCCACCCTGGCTGCGTCCAACACCTCGCGTGGCAGGCTGAGAAAGCTCTGCCGCAGCAGGAACGCGCCGAACGCGGTGGAAGCCCCAGGTAACACGATACCCTGGTAGGTGTTGATCCAGTTCTGCCCGAAGACATCCGAGAGGGTGAGGTAATTGGGCAGGATGGTCACCTGCGTCGGGATCATCAGGGTCGCCAGCAGCACCAGGAAGAGCCAGTTCTTGCCGGGAAAGCGCAGAAAGGCGAAGGCGTAGGCGGTCATGGTGGCGTTGATCATTTCCAGGCCCGCGCCCGCCACGGTGATGATGATGCTGTTGATGTAGAAACGGCCGAAAGGCGCCGCGTTCCAGGCGTCGATGAAGTTGTCCCACCGGGGCGCCGAGGGCAGCCACTGGACTGGCAGGGTGTAGATCTCCTGATTGGTCTTCAGGGAGCCCAACGCCATCCAGAGCAGTGGCAGCCCCACGACCACGACGACCAGCACCATCAGGGCGTAGCTGACGATCTGCAAAGGCAGCGCCGGCTTCTGCCCCTGGCTATCCATAGTGGACCTTCTCCTCACCCTGCCGCAGTTGCAGCAGCGTGATGCCGAACATGATCACGAAGAGCACCAGCGCGGCGGCGGCCGAGCGACCGGCGTTGAAGGCCACAAAGCCCTGCTCGTAGACAAAGAAGATCAACGTGTTGGTGGCGTTCACCGGACCGCCTTCAGTCATCACCTTGATGATGTCGAACGCCTGGAACGAGTTGAGCAGGGAGGTAATCACCAGGAAAAAGATGATCGGGGAGAGCATGGGCAGTGTGACGGACCTGAAGCGCCACCACACCCCCGCGCCATCGAGCCGTGCTGCCTCATAGAGGTCTTTCGGGATCGCCTGCAAGCCCGCCAGGAAGATCACCGTGCTGAATCCAACGTTCTTCCAGACGTAGACGATGATGATCGCGGGCATTGCCCAGTTGGGATCGGTCAGCCAGTTGGGCGAGCCAATATTGAGGAACCCGAGTAACTGGGCGAGCAGGCCGAAGCGGGGATCGAAAATGTAGACCCAGACGATGCCGATGGCCGCGCCGCTGAGCAGCGTCGGCGCGAAGATGACGGCCCGCGCTCCGTTCCGCCAGCGCAGTGGCTGGTTCAGCAGGAGCGCCGTGGCCAGCCCCAGGATGAGTGCGCCGCCCACCGCGCCGATGGTGAAGACCAGCGAGTTCTTGAGCACGGTGTGGAACGTGTCGCTACTCGCCAGATAGGCAAAATTTGCCCCGCCAACGAACGTTTTCACCGGCGCGATCATGTCCCAACGCACCATGCTCAGGTAGACGTTGGAGATCATGGGCCAGTAGCTGAAGACGCCGAAGAGGAAGAAATTCGGAGCGACGAAGAGGAGGAAGAGGAACCACTCTTGCCGCCAGAAGGCACGCTTGCGCGTCAGAGGTGGCGCAGCCGGGGCCGCGTCCAGGTCCTGCGTTTGCGCAAGGGATGCCCGCCCGAGCACGGCATTGCTCCAGGGACTCATCGTGGGCTTCATGGCCCGTAGTGTCCACGCTCACCGCCGAGCAAGGACTGACAGAGTGTGAAGTTTAGCAGGGTGACACGGCAGCAGACGTTCGCGAAGTTCGGGCGATGCCGTGCCAGGCGAATGAAGGACGCCATCGGCAGGACCAATCTCCCCTGCGTCCTGAGACTGTATTGCCGGAGAGCATGCCACATGGTGAGGAATGACAAGGCAATCTCTGGGGCAGGCGGGCATGGACACATTCACTCTGCCAACGAGGCGGCCAACAACGTGTGCCGCGGTAAAGCGAACGGATTGACGACCGTGACCCCACCCCAGGAAAATCCCTCTTGCAGATCCGCCGACAGCAACATCCAGCACCCTGCCCGCGAGGCGGCGGCCAGGATAGCGGCATCCCAGATCCTGAAGTGGTGAACTGTTGCGAAATCCATCGCCGCCTGCATCACCTCGGGCGTGGTGGGGATGGTCGCAAATGCGGAGGTCATGTCATGGAGCGAGAGGCGCTGTTCTCAGAGGTGCGCGCCCTGCTGGACGCCCGGGAGATGGCGGGCATTGTTGCGCTGAGCGAGCATGTCAGCCCCGCCGCGTAGGCGGACAGTATTCCCAGCCTCGCGACCAATGAAGTCGTCACGCTGGGCGTAGTGGGGGCGATCTGGGCGGGTCATCCTCCCTTTGGGCTGGTGATCGGGATTGCCCTGACCTGTTCCATGATGACCGCTGGCTTCATGGGCACCGTCGTACCGATGCGCGAAGCGATTCGCCTTCGAGCTCGCTGCCACCGCCGGCCCGTTCGAGACCGCGTTCCAGGACGCTATCGGTTTTGCGGTGTTCCTCTGGTTGGTCTCACCGATCCTGCACTGGTTGACGTGACAGAAGAGCAAATGGGACATGCCTGGACAATGTCCATCGTCTGAAACCTCTGGGGGAGCACGCAATTGCGCGCTCCCCCTTGCATGAGAGCGCAGGACGCGCGACGATCAAGCGTTCGAGTGATTTGTTCAAGAGCGAGTTTCAGGTCAGCTTGCCGGCCTCTCGCCAGGCAATGTTGCTGATTCGCCGGGTCTCGAGGAACTTCTGATGATCGAGACAATCGCCGTCGCCCTGCTGCCGGCGGTCATCACCGTCCTCCTGGGCTTTGTCGCCGCGAAGCGGCATGACTTTGTCGCGGCGGATGCCTCGGTGCTCATCAAGATGGTGATGCACTACGCCCTCCCCCTTGCGCTCTTTGTGGGAACCGTGCAGACCACGCGTGTCTCGCTGCTCGATGACGTTCCGCTCCTGATCGGGTTGTTCGTCGCCATGGTGGCGCTGTATCTCGTGGT
>JALYWD010000403.1 GCA_030852885.1 Chloroflexota bacterium
TTAAGTAACTGGGCAAGATACGAACGGAATTCCTCGGGAGTCACGAGTCCATCGGACAGCTCTGCCAGCGCGAGTTGAACGGCATATGCGAAGCGCGAGTCCACATCATCTTGATCAGGGCCGATATCCCATACTGCATCAACCACGGACTCGGTCAAGTCATCCAGTGTTATCTGGTCGACTAGATAGCGCCCCAGGCGGTTGCGAAGTGTTATCCCAGATGCCATCATCTCGCGCTCCCAAGGCCAAAGTAGATGCTTCATTGCTTCGGCTTTGCTTTAATGCTCGCGATGTAACCGGGAAAGCGGTAGCGGGCGCCCTGACGATCCGTATCCGAAGACGCAGCCGGCTCACTGAAATGCAGTGCCAGTTGCGAGGCTATCCGACCGGGACTGAAAGCCAGACCATCGAGTACTACGACGGCACAAACAGAATCGCGCTCGCCCATCAATATCAGTCCCCTAATGGCTCAATCCTTGCTTCAGGAAAGCCGGATCCCAGGATGATGCTCTGTTGCGGCGCAATCATGTGGACAGCATCCGATCCACCATCATGAGGTAGATCGCAGCCGCAACACCAGCGGGAAGGTTCTCGCTGTCCGTTCTCAGGCGACACCACCGCCTCAGCCGGGCGCAGGACCCTGGCCATTTCGCGAATCGCCAGTGGGCGGTCATCGACGTGATAGAGCATAAAATGCGCAAACACCGCATCGAAGGTGGCGTCGGGAAACGGTAATGCCTCGGCGGCGGCGGTCGCGAAGGTGAATCCGGGACAGTCACCGAGGCGAAGCTCCGCTTCGCGCACCATGCCCGGCGAGATGTCCGTCAGGGTCACGCGCCAGCCGGGCGGGGTGGAATCGCGATTGGTGACCCAGAACGAACCGACCCCACAGCCAAGCTCAAGCACGGAGGCTTGCGGCGGCACATCGATCTGCGCCAGAAGCCATGGATGCAGCCCGACCGGATTCGCGCTGAACTGCGCGTGCAGCCGGATGCGGGCTTCCAGGTTTCGCCCGTCGCGATATTGTTCGACCAACATGGTGTTGCTGTCTTCTATTGGAGACGCCCACACTTCGCCGGACAAAACGAGCAATTATCAGCTATGCGCCAGTTCGTCAGGCTCGCGCTATGCGCTCGCCTCCCCAACCGGGACGAGCGATCCCCTCAGGCGATATTCCGACGCCGTGCCGGTGGCTGGGGTGCCAGAACATCGATGTCATTACGCGTGGCGCCAGAGCGTGCCAGCGTTCGCAGCTCACTCTCGAGTTCACCCCGGTTCAACAGGCCGCTCGTCTTCTCCGCAAGCGCAAGTTCGATCGCGTAGCCCAGCGTGGCAGCATCCGGCTCAGCGTAGCGCTCAACTTCCCACACAGCCCCGACTATCCAGTCAGTAAACTCATCCAGCGTGAGTCGTCCGTCAAGATAATCTGCAAGGTGGCGTCGCATTGTCATCTCGTGAGGACCCATTACCACCTCCGCGTTACGCCGCGCCTGCGGCCATCCCGCGCGACTGCTTCAATGCCAGCAACGTCATGGAGCGAGTCCGCACAGGTAGCCTACGCGAAACAGTCAAGGCTGGCGAGGACAAAGTTGTCTCTGACTCCAGGTGTGATCAGATGCAGTTTCCTCGAGGCACCAAAAGCCAACTCGTCATCTATAACGATGGTGAGCGTGAAGTTGCGATCGCGCATCGCTATCTCTTCCCAGACGGAAGCACTGGAGGTTCAGGTAGGCCCGATCCGAAGCGCATTCTGTGCTGCGGTGCAGTGCTATACGTAAGCAGCTAGGCCACAGGTTGCCCAACATTTTGCAGTATTGGCTATCCGGACGTCGAGATCTAGCAAGACTCATGTGCGTTGCATGCGAGCACCTTCGTCAGACGCACGCTCTCTTCCTGGAACCCGGACCGCTCGTAGAAGCGCCGCCCTCGCGTGTTCGCCGTGCCGGTATCGAGCACCAGCAACGTAAGTTCCTGCTCCCGCGCCCACGCTTCAACGGCGGCGAGCAGCGCCTGACCCGCCCCTTGCCCCTCTGCCTCGGCAGCAACCGCCAGTTCGCCGATGTACGCCTGCATCTCGCCAGTGAACGCCACTTCGCGCGCGACTGACGCGAAGCCCATGACCTCGTCAGCCCGCGCGGCTACGAACACGGCCCCGTCCGGCCCGATCTTCGAGATAGAGGTTGCGACCCACGTCCGGGCAGCGGCCTGCATCCCGGCTTCACTTCGCCAAGGCGCGATACCGACGGTCAGCCGCTCAACAAGATGGAGCAGGGCTTTCAGATCTCCCTCGCGATACTGCCGGATCACGAAACCTGGTCGAGCCATGCGAGATCCTTCCAGTGGTGCTACTGCTGCAACAGAGCAATGGAAAACTCAGCCCAACGGTGTGGAGTGGTTACCCTGCATCATGCTGCAAGACGCTATCCAGATGGAGTCGCTTTCCGGCTCCGGCGCACTCCGCCAAGCCACTGCTCCAGTTCCCGCTCGAACTGCTCCAGGTCTCCCTC
>JALYWD010000410.1 GCA_030852885.1 Chloroflexota bacterium
CACGGAATGTGGCCACTTCAATGATCTCGTGGCCGAAGAACACATGCGCCAGGCGGAAGCGGCGGCCGATGAGCCGGCAGTTGCGGAACAGCCGCTTCACTTCCTCGGGCCGCGCGCTGGTGGCGACGTCGAAATCCTTCGGCACGACGCCAATCATCAGGTCACGGATGCACCCGCCGACGAGGAAAGCCTGGTAGCCCCCTTCCCGCAGGCGATACAGCACCCGCAGTGCGTTGGGAGAGATCTGGCGGCGGGAAATCGGATGCTCGGCGCGCGGAATGATGCGCGGGGAGCCTGCCGCCCTGGGGCTGGCGTCGGAGTCGGAGGTCAAGGAAGTATTCCGGGCGAAAGAAGGTCTTTCAGGTTGATGGTGCGCGGATCATATCGCGGGTCGCACGCCGCCGGGCCGGCGTAGCCGTCAATGGGCAATGTAGGCGCTCGCCAGCCGGTCCCAGATGCGCTCGGTCACCGGGCCGGAAAAGCCAGCCAGGGACAGCTGCTCCAGCGCCTGCTGCAGGGTGAAGCGGCGGCGGCGGCACAGCAGGGTGAGCGCCCCGGCCAGCAGGCCGAACTCCAGGGTACGGGCCAGAGGCGCTACCTCTGCCACCGGTGCGGCTGCCGACTGCGCTTCCAGCGCCTGCCGCATGCGTTCGGAAAGGCCCCAGCTGGCCGCGATGCGTGCCGCCGTGACGGCGGCATTGGTTTCGATGCTGCTGGCGATGGCCGCCGCGTCGGGCTTCACGCCCTGCGCCGCATAAAGATCGCTCAGTACGCGGTAAACAGCCACGCTGCCCAGTCCGTGCAGCAGCGCCACCAGATGTGCGGCAAAAGGATCGGCGCTCTGGTTGCGTGCGGCCCAGGCCTCGGCGGCGGAGGCTGCGTACAGCGTCTGTTCCCAGTTGACGTCGCCGAATTCTCCGGCACCGGTGCCACCAGCCAGTTTCGCGGGATTCATCACCGCACCGGCGATCAGCGTGCGCAGGCCGGTGGTACCAAGGAGGACGGTGGCACGATCAATGCTTTCTACTGGCGCGGGACTCACGCGGTACAGCGGGCTGTTTGCCGCGCGCAACAGCTCGCCGGTGAGGTGCGGGTCTTGCGAGATGATGCGTGAGAAGGCACGCAGCGAGGCCTCCTCGTCGCCGAGCACTTCGAGCAGCTGCGGCAGCAGCGAGGGCCGCTGCGGGGTGTAGCGCGGCTCGGTGCCCACGCGGGCAAATTCGTTGCTGGCTGCCAGCAGCAGCCTTGTCTGCGCAGCATCGAGCCGGATGTTCGGGTCGGCTGCGCGATCGTCGCCCAGTGCCACCGCCAGCGCCACGCGTTGCACCGGCAGGCGCAGGGGGGCGTCGAGGTTCGCGGTGGTTATGGTGACTGGTCCGAAGGCCGGGACCGCCGCCACGGGATCCGGGGCCGGCGCCTGGGGGGCTGCCGGCTTGTCCTTGCGCCAGAAGAACAGCGATGTCATCGGGCGGATATTAGCTCAGGTCCAGCAGGGACTTGAGCATGGTGTGGCGACGCATATAATACCGCCCCCCGCAGCCCGGCCGGGGCATGGCGCCTCCGGTGCCATTTTTCAGGCAACGCTCCCTTCGTCTAGAGGCCCAGGACATAGCCCTCTCAAGGCTAGTACACCGGTTCGAATCCGGTAGGGAGCGCCAAACCTTCGAAAACCCCTAGTTTTCCAGCACTTCCGCACATTTCGCGCGTGAGGCCACCCACGTGGTCCACCGAAGTGGTCCACCAATGGTCCACCCCAGTGGACCAAAGGCAGGAGCGACATGGCGCGTTTGAAGCTGCGCGGAGGGGTTTGGTACTACCGGGCGAAGGTTCCAGCGGATGTCCGGAGGGTGCTCGGGAGGGGTGAACTTGTGGTGTCACTAGGCACCTCTGACCCCGACACGGCGGAAGCCAGGTCACTGGAACTGAGCGCCGCGCAGTTGCGGCTCTGCCGCCGGCTGCGGCACGCTGGCCCGATGACATCCGAAGAGGTGGACAAGCTGGTCGCCCACTACATGACCAGCTTCCGGGCGAACCGGGAGGAAGACTCTATCGTCTTCGGCCCACTGGTCCCGGCAGCGGCCACGGAAAGGCGCGCATGGGTAACCGGGGAGCTGGCGGCCGCGGAGGAAGACCTACTCCACAACCGCCTGTCTGCGACGGAGCGGCTGGCGCAGGAACTCATGCGCGAGGCCGGGGCGGACTTCGCCACCGTTGGGCATGAGGCTTACCGCCGGCTCTGTTACCGGCTGCTGGCAGCGCGGGTGGATGTGATGCGGCAAGAGGCCCAACGCCTCCCCTCCTCCGTCACCCTCAGTGCCCCTTCCGCACCCCCACCGTCCCCTTTGGTGTCCGAACTGGTCACCGCCTACCTAGCCCACCGGGACGCCACCGATCCGCTTCCGAAGAACACCCGGACCGAAATGGTCGCCGCCCTCGCCGCTCTGGTGAGCCTGATGGGCAACCCGGCGATTGGCGCAGTGCGCGCCAAGGATGCACAGGACTTCGTCCGCAAGTTCTCGCAGCTGCCACAGCGGTGGCGCACGAAGTACAAGGGAAGGTCCGCTGAAGAGGTACTGAAGGTGACGGAGGGTCAGGACCTGCCGCGCAGTGCCCCGGGCACGGTCAAGAAGGAGCTTGCCCTTATCAAGGCGTTTTGGTCGTGGGCCTGCATCCGTGAGGATTTGAGTGTCAATGCGATGGATGCGGCAAAGCCCCCGGAGACTGGCAGCGCAAAAGACAAGCGCCGGCCCTTCACCGATGCCGAGATAGCAGCGCTGCGGCCACTGATCGAGGCGCAGAAGGACCACAGGCCGGAGAGGTATTGGGTGACTCTGCTTTGTGCATACAGCGGTGCGCGGCTGGAGGAAATGGCGCAGCTGCGGAAGAAAGACGTTGTGAAGATTGACGGAGTCTGGTGCGTGCGGATCAGCAGCGATGCCGGTTCCGTGAAGAACGAGTCGTCGGAGCGTGATCTGCCGATCCACTCGCGCCTGTTGAAGTTGGGATTCTTGGAGTTCGTGGAAGCTGCCAAAGGGGTAAGGCTCTTCGGCAACGATGAGCGGGAGGCCAAAGTAGGCGCCCCGATATCGAAGTGGTTTGCATGGGAGCTGGACAAGCTCAACCTTGCCGAACGCAACAAGAAAGGCATGCACTCATTCCGCCACACGATGCGGGACAAGCTGCGGCGCGCGCAGGTGGACGCTGTAACCCGGAGAGAGATTCTGGGCCATGCGCATGAAGACGTAGAAGATGCCGTCTATGGCGACCCTACTGGAGTAAAGGAGCGCCGCGACGCCTTAGAAAAGGTCGCATTACCGCTCTAAACAAGGAAGGCCAATAACATGGACGAAATAGAGCCATCCCTTTGGATTCCAGCCGCTGCCGCGCTTGCTGGTGCGTTGATTGGCTCCCTTGCGCCCCTCCTTGTCGCGCTAATTTCGGCGCGGCGGGAAAGGCGGCAGGAAATTGCGCGACTTGCGTTCAGCGCTGGTCTCGCTGATATGCAACACAGCGTTGAGGTTGTGAAACTCAACAAGGGAAAGGCTCGAATCCCTCCCCTATCTGTCTATGTCTTGTACCACGCCGAAGTTGCGAAACTCATCATGGATGGCATCGAACCCACCAAAGAACGCATGTCAATGATCAGCGCCAAGACAATAAGCCTTGCACTGGAG
>JALYWD010000430.1 GCA_030852885.1 Chloroflexota bacterium
GGCACACTGGGCAGGCTGCACACGCGGGAAAGCGTTGTCTCGCGCCGCACCGCGCTGCGCGGGCTGGTGGGCGGCGCGCTGGCTGTGGCCGCTGGCACCGCCGCGCTGGAGACCGAGGCCCGCAAGGGCAAGAAGCACAAGAAGCAGAGCCGCAAGCTACGGCCAGGCGATTTCTGCAAGAACGACAAGCAGTGCCGCCACATCAGCGGCGATACCATCTGCGGGCGCACGGGCCCCTTCACCGCCGAGCGCGTCTGCTGCGGCGGGCTGGACGCCCTCTGCGATGAGACCGGCAAGGGTGGCCAGCGCTGCTGCTACGGCTACCTGTGCGCCAGTGGCCGCTGCATCGTGGTCTAGAGCAAACCAACGTGTGCGCGACAGCCGGGAGGCATGACCTCCCGGCTTCGTGTGTCCCACGCGGCGTTCTCGACACGCGCGAGACACGTGGAGGAGGCAGGGAAGCGCTCCCGGTCTTCCCGGTCCGTGCGAGCCGCCATGGCCGGATCGGGTGAGGAGGCTGGCGGCCCGGCCCTGCGCCGAGCTGTGGGTGGCGCAGCACCCGCTGCGGGTGCTACCGCTGCAACAGAAGGTGCCGTCCGGGCAGCAGATACAACACAGCCCCTCGGGAGGCAGCGTCGTGCTGTCCGCGACGTTGAAGCCCGTGATGGTCAGGCCGTCACCACTGGCGCCCTTGACGCCGAGCGATGCCAGGGTCTTGGTGAACGCGTCCAGCAGGTCCGCGTTCTTGCCACGCAGGAACGTCAGAATGGCTTGCTGCTGATCAGTGAGTTGGTGTTCGGGGATGGCGTTTGGGTGGTCTGTCGCAGGGCACGTCTCGGTTCGTGGTGGCATCCCCTCTGGTGTGTCATCCTGTGGCCCGTCAAATTCCCAGAGACGGAGCACGCGAGCACGCACAGAGAGACCGCAACCTCGTGGAGACCACGCTCATCCTCGCGCTCCTGGTCCTGGTCATCTCCGGCGTCGCCGCCGGGACCACCGGCTTCGGCTTCGCCCTGGTCTCCGTGCCACCGCTCCTGCTGCTCTACCCGCCGCAGACTGTCGTCCTCATCATCTTCGGCGCCAGCCTGCTGCCCGGCCTGCTGGTGGTCGCCAGCGCCCGCCGCGAGACAGACCTGCGGCTGGTGGGGCTCCTGCTGCCGGGCGCGTTGCTCGGGCTGCTGCTTGGCGCGCAGGTGCTGCGGCTGGCGGACCCTGTCCTCCTCAAGCTGATCGCCGGCCTCTTCGTGGCTGTCTACGCGCTGCTCATGTGGCGCGGCTACCGCCCGCCCCGGCTGGGCGGGCCGGGGGCTGCCTCGCTCGCCGGGTTGGCCAGCGGTGCGCTCGGTGCGGCCACCGGCCTCAGCGGGCCGCCCATCGTGATCCTGTTTACGGTGCGCCAGCTTGCGCGAGATGCCTTTCGCGGCACCATTTCCGCCTACTTCGTCGTCACCGATCTGATTGGCCTCGCCATCCTCTTCGCCAGCGGCACGGTGGGCGCGCCCGAGGGGCAGTTGACCCTGCTCCTGACCCTGCCCGCCGCGCTCGGCGTGCTGGCCGGGAACGCCGTGGCCCGCCACCTCTCCCCGGCCACTTTCCAGGCGTTGACCCTGCTGCTCCTCCTGGCCACGGGCGTGGCCGGCATGACCACGGCCATCATCGCCCTCTGGGGCTAGCGCCGCCCTGCATCGCCTCCACCTCCCGCAGGAAGGGCCGCAGCACCGCCCAGTACGCCTCCGGCTGTTCGGCGTGGACACAGTGCGTGGCATCGGGGAAGATCGTCATGCGGGAGCCGCCAATGCCCCGCTGCATCGTCTCCGCGCAAGAGGGGTGGATCTCGTCGAATTCGCCCACGGTGATCAGCGCCGGGACGTTGATCTCGCCCAGCCGCTCCGTGCGGTCCCAGGAGAGGAGCGTGCCGGTGCAGGTGAACTCGTTCGGCCCCCACATGGTGGTGTAGACCGGCAGCGCCATGTGCGCCGTGCCGGTCGCCAGCGCTTCCGGCACCGGCCGGGTGCGGCACAGGTGACGCTGGTAGAGCACGCCGAGCGCGGACTTGTAGTCGGGGTGGGTGAACTCTTGCGTCGCCTCGTGCCGGGCCATCGCGGCCTGCGTCTCCGCCGGCAACTCGCCCCGCCAGCGGTTCATCCCCGCTACAACCTCGGCCACGCTCGCCGCGCCGCTGGCGAGGGTGAGGCTGCGCAGGTGCTGCTGGTGGTGCAGGGCGTACTCCAGCCCCAGGATGGCGCCCCACGATTGCCCCAGCAGGTGCACCTGGCCCAGGGCGAGCGCCTGCCGCACCTGCTCGACCTCTGCCACAAAGCGCGGGACCTGCCACAGGTCCAGGTCGTCCGGCTGGGCGGAGCGCCACGAGCCAAGCTGGTCGTAGCGCACCACCAGGAAGTCCCGCGCCGCCAGCTCCATCAGCGGCCGCAGGTCCTCGCAGTTGCCGCCCGGCCCGCCGTGCAGCAGCAGCAGCGGCGGCGCGCCCGGCCGCCCCATGCGCTCGTACCAGACGCGCCCGCCGGTCACGGCAATGAACCCCTCGTCGCGCGGGATTGCGCGGCCGCTGCCGCCCGTCAGCCCAGTTCCTGCCACCATGTGCTCCCGTATCGTCGTGACCGTGCGCGGACTTGGCGGTCAGGACGACGCCACCGCGTCGCTGGCTGCTTAGCCCGCGCACAAGGGCACGGCATCCCCGGCGCAGTTGGACGGCGTGTTGCCGGTGACATTGGCTGAAGTGGCCAGGGTGACCGTGCCGTCCGAGTTGTCGATACCACCGCCGCCCTCGTCATCATTGGCGGTGTTGCCGGTCACCCGGCTGGCGGCGTCGAGCGTAACCACGCCACCGTCGTTCCGGA
Organism: Chloroflexota bacterium; assembly: GCA_030852885.1. GTDB lineage: Bacteria > Chloroflexota > Chloroflexia > Thermomicrobiales > UBA6265 > JACCXM01. Next base: position 2,859 of record JALYWD010000430.1, read on the forward strand.
TACCTCCGCCGTAGTCCCCCCGGTTGCCACGGACCTGGCTGCCAATCAGGGTGACGGAGCCGCCATCATTCTTGATGCCGCCGCCGACACTGGGGAACTCGATGACGACGGGGTCATCCGGCGGCCCCGACACGCCGGGGCCTGTCACGTTGTCGCTGATTACCGTGTTGGTCAGCGTGACGGCGCCAAGTACGTTCGAGATGCCGCCGCCGCCTCCGCCACCGTCCTCCTCGGTGCCCACCCGGTTGCCATTCACGGTGCAGTTGGTGAGCCGCAGCTTCCCACCATTGGGCGACTGCGTGTTGACGGCGTTCCTGATGCCGCCGCCACCAATCAGGGCGTGGTTCCCCGTGACGGTGCAGGTGTTCAGGGTCATGTCACCGGAGTTGTCGATGCCCGCGCCGTAGGCTGCGGCGCCTCCCGTAATGCGCAGGTGCTCCAGCGTGACACGCTGGGAGAAGTTCCTCACCACGGAGAGGGTGCCCGATCCCTGCAGGATGGTGCTGTCCGCGCCAGCGCCAACCAGCCGCACGTCCGCAGCGATGGCGAGATCCTCGCGATAGGTACCCGGGCAGACGGTGATCGTTGCCCCGGCCTTCGCGCCCATGATCGCCCCCTGCACGGTGGGGAACGCGCAGCGGGCAACGCACGCGCGCGGCGAGCCCTTGCAGCAGGCGCCCTTGAAGAGCGTGCCGCCCATCTTCCTGCACTTCTTCTTCTGCTTGTTCTTGCCCTTGCCTTTCTTCTTGCCTGCTGCCGGGAGCGCAGCGGGCAACCCGATTGCCAGCGCGGTGGCAACCTGGCGGTTCAGCACGCGACGGGAAATCGCCTTGAGCGGAACGGTCAACCGGCCGGGAAGGTCATTGTGCATCGCTGCCCCCTCAATCAGGATCGTCTTGCGATGGCGCGCGGCTAGCCCCGCGGCTCGAACCCGCAGGGCGGTTGGCATTTCCGTGCCGTGCCGAATGATGCGTCCACAATGCAACCGAAGCCGGTCGGGCAGGCGTTGTTGGCGCCGCACGGGGGGCAGTGATTGAGCATGCAGAGCAAGCCGAGCCGTTCGTCGGCCGGCTTGCAGAACTCAGCGCCCTCGACGGTACGCGTGCACTGGCAATCATCGGGGCACACCTGCCCAGCGCAACAGGCGCCGGTGATGCACGTCTCCCCGCAGCGCTCCGTGCCGTACTTGCACCGCTTGCCTTTCTTCCGCTTGCGTTTCTTCCGCCGCCTGGCCTCGGCGGGATCCTGGAGGCCGAAGCCCACCGCGCCAGCGGCAAGCAACGTCAGCACGGTGCGCCGTGGGGTGGCATCGCGCAGGCGGTACAGCACGCGGGACAACCTGTCGGTATCCATGAAGGCTCCTCAGATCTGGCGCCGGCATGATTCAACCGTACAGGTATCTTATGGACATGATGGCCAGGACGCATGAGTAGAATTACGCAATTCCCTGGCCGCGTGCGCCCGGTGCTGAGTGGGGCAGATGCCGCACCCGGTCATCCGCCCGCGCTGGTCTCCACCTCCAGCAGAAAGCCCCGCAGCACCGCCCAGTACGCCTCCGGCTGCTCCAGGTGCGCGGTGTGGCTGGCGCCCATGAAAAGCTCCAGCCGAGAGCCGGGGATGCCCCGGTGCATCGTCTCGGCGCAGGAGGGCGCCACTTCATCAAACTCGCCAACCGTGATCAGCGTTGGCACGCGAATCTCACCCAGCCGCTCCGTGCGGTCCCACGCCAGCAGGGTGCCGGTGCAGGTGAACTCATTTGGCCCCCACATCGTGGTGTAGACCGGCAGCGCGATCTTCTCCAGGTCGTCGGCCAGCGCCGCCGGGTACGGCCAGACCCGGCACAGGTGGCGGCGGTAGAGCACATCCATGGCGGCCACGTAGTCCGGGTGGTCGTACTCCTGGGTCGCTTCGTAGCGGGCAAGCGTGGCCTGCGTCTCGGCGGGGAGTTCGCCGCGCCAGCGGTTCATCCCCGCCACGCATTCCACCGTGCTCGCCGCCCCACTGGCCAGGGTCAGGCTGCGCAGGTGCTGCTGGTGGTGCAACGCGTATTCCAGCGCCAGGAACGAGCCCCATGACTGGCCCAGGAGGTGGACGCGCCCCAGGCCGAGCGCCTGCCGCACTTGCTCGACCTCTTCGACAAAGCGCGGCACCTGCCAGAGGGAGAGGTCATCCGGCTTGTCAGCGTTCCAGGAGCCAAGCTGGTCGTAGCGCACCACCAGGAAATCGCCCGCTGCCTGCTCCATGAGGGGCTGCAGGTACCCGGAGCTGGCTCCCGGCCCGCCGTGCAGCAGCAGCAGCGGCGGCGCGCCCGGCCGCCCCATGCGCTCGTACCAGACGCG
>JALYWD010000432.1 GCA_030852885.1 Chloroflexota bacterium
CACGCTTGATTTCGTCAACGAACTGGCGCGCAAGTACACCGGCGAAGACTTCAAGCATGGTCACGCCGGGCAGGAGCGCTACAAGCTCGTCATCCGCGTCGAGAGCTGGACCGCGCAGAACTGAGGCGGCCTGGGGCGCCCTTCCCTCGCTTGCGTCGGCTGCGGTGCTTGCCCCGCTGGTTCCGCCTGGTGTCCCGGTGCTTCTTCCCGCTGGCCTGCTTGTTCTCAGCGGCGCGGCTGGAGCCAGGGGTGAAGCGCAGCAGGCCATTGTCGAAGTCGGTGACCAGCAGATTCCCGGTGGGCGTGACATGGACATCGACCGGTGAGGAGAACTGTCCCGGCCCTCCAACGGTGAAGATTGGCGCGCCGTTGCGATCTCGCACAAACACGTGGGATTCATCATCCGGCCAAGAGGCCACAACGACGCGGCCACTGGCATCCACCGCGACCCCGCTTGGCCAGGGAATGGCGAAGGAGCCCTGCGGCGTGCCGGCACTCGTGTACATGCGCACCACATCATTGCTGGCATCGGTGACATAGACCCGGCCGTTGCTGGCGACAGCAATATCGCCAGCAAACGTATCCGGCGCTCTCCAACTGCCGTCATACGCGTCGGCGGCGGTGAAGACGCGGACTTCGTCCGAAGCGTCGTTGGCCACGAGGTAGCTGCCATCTGCCGCGAAGGCCACCGCTAGGGGATGCGTAAGCTGGGCGCTGGCCAGGGAGCGCTGCAGGTCGCCACTGGTGGAGTAGACCTGAATCCGCGCGTTGTAGCCATCTGCAATGTAGAGTTCATTCGCCGGGCTGAGCGCGATGGAACCAGGGAACCGGAGCTGGGTGGGGCCGGAGCCGTATCCGCCCCATTTCTTGACGGCTCCGCCCTGCCCGGTCAACTTGTGAACGAAGTTGTTGTCGAGGACATACACGTTGCCATCGGCATCGGTGGTGGCCACGTCCGGGCTCAGGAACTGCCCCACGCCCGGCTCGCCGATACGGCTCTGTTCAACCAGCGCCTGGCTAAACCGGCGCACACAGGAGTTGGCATAGTCCGAAACGTAGACGGAGCCGTTGCCAACCGTCACGCTCCCAGGCCCGCCAAACTCATCTTCCCAACTCCCGGGGATGGCAACCTCGCCGGCGTAGGCGAGGGCCGTGAATCCGCCGTTCCAGGTCAGGCGCTGGACACGCGCGTTGTCGGAGTCGGAGACATACACGTTGCCACTGGCGTCCGCGGCAACGCCATAGAAGCTCTCGAACTGGCCATCGCCCGCGCCGGTGCTGCCAAAGGCGGTGATCTCGGTAAAGTCGCTGAGCGCGTAGACCTTCAGGCTGTTTGTGTACGGGTAATCGGCAAATCTGACGAAGCCGGCATAGAGGCGATTGCCGCTGTCAACGGCGATCGCCGTGATGATTTCCTGGAGCGCCAGCGTGATGCGGCGGCCAACGTAGGTGAACGTTGCATCCCACTCGTAGATGCCGCGCGGCCCATCACTGGTTCCGCCGCTCACGAAGACATGGCCGTTGCTGGCGACCGCGATGCTGTTGACTTCCTCGAGATGATCCCCGTTCATCGAGCCGAGCCGGTCGAGGTAGTCGCCGTTTGGCTTGAGGACCTGGATGCGATGGGGCGACCCAAAATCAGACGGAATGACGTCGGCCACATACATGCGGCCGCTGCTGTCGATCGCTAGCGCGACAGGATCGTCAAACTGCCCGTTACCGTTGCCCCGGGAGCCGTAGTTCCCCTGGTAGTCGCCATTCGGACCGTACTTGGCGATGCGGTTCCGGCCCCATTCCAGGACAAAGAGGTTGCCAGTGGCGTCTGTAGCGAGAGGCCCCGGCGAGTTCAGGAGTTCCGGGTGGTCTTCGACGAGCGACCCAAGTTCACGGTCGAATGCGAACCGGTCTGAGGGTGGCCGGGTCGTAGGCGATTGCGTCGTAGGCGCCAGGGTCGTGGTCTGGCCATGCTTCTTGCCGCCCTTCTTGCCACCCTTCTTTTTCTTCTTTTTCCTCTTCTTTTTCGCAGATGTGTTTGCGACGTGGCTCCAGGCCGTGACCGCCCCCAGGGAGCCGGCCGCAAGGCGGCCCAGTTGGCGGCGGCTCGCCTGCTGGGCCAGGCGCTGGAACAGGTCGCTGAAGTCGGAATCTGGCAAGGTCATGGCAGCTCCAAATGCAACTCAATGCAAATACTGTGACCTACCTGCCGAGCACCGAGGCCTGGTTTCCCAGTCCGCTGGCGATGCCGGGAGGCGGGCCAGGTGACAATTTCGCCAAAGCCTCAACCTGGGCATCGGCCATGGCTATGACCGTTTGATTTCCACTGGGCTGCGGCGCGGCGAGGTGCGATTCTTTTCCGGGGCATCTTCACGAGAGCGAAAGGTCCCTGGATCATGACATCGGTAATCGCTGCCGCAGTAATCGTTGTCACAGCAATCGCACGACTCGGCACAAACCTGGCCGGTCTGGGCGCAGCAGACATAGCCCGAATAGCAGTAGTCTTCGGCGCAGGAAAGCGAACCACAGCAGTCAACCGAACTCGAACAAGCGATTTGTGCTCCATCGCAGGTGGCGTAGTCCCATCGGAAGAAGACCACCGCCCCGCCGCCAAGTTCCCTGTACTCAACGGTCAAGTCGTAGGTGCCACCCTCGATAGTCGCCCGCTTGCGTGTTTCCGGCAGCGCGCCATACCATTGATCGATCACCAGTTGACTGCCGAACCAGACTCGGATGCCGTCATCGCCGCGGGCAAGGAGGTCATACACGCCCTCATCGATGTACGAACGTCCAGTCCATCGCACCGAGAAGTTGTCACTTGGCACTCCGCCGCCTGGGCTCCCATAACCCCAGTTGTAATTGATGGGCCAGTTCTCGCAGCGCACGAGGACTGGTGAGCCTGCCAGAGCGGCGTTATTGAAGTAGCGTCCTGTGTAGAGATTGCTGGCGCAGGTAGGCAGGGCAGGTTGGTCATACAGCTTGTGCCAGCGGCGGTGCTTTCGAGCCTTTCGGATGCAGCGCTTGCGTTTCTTCCCAAACGGCATACTTTGGCATTTCGCCATGATGTTGTGAGCCGTAGCGGTCTCGTCAGCAAACGGCATGGTGACGCTGAGCGCACCCGCCACCAGACCGCGCAGCACTTTCCGCCGCGGGCCAGGCTTCGTAAGAGCGAGCGTGAAGGCATCGAAGCGGGGTCCGTCCACGGAGTCTCCTCCCACAGAGAGACGACGAGCGTCAGCGAGCCCACCACCTGGGCAAGCAACATGACGCCAGAGGGATGGCATGGAGCCGGTCCGATACGCCAACCCAGGTGACGATGCTGTCGTCCAATTGGGACGACAGCAGAGCTGTTACGAGCGAAATGGATCCCTGGGCGACCCGTCGATGCTATCAGGCGCACCATCGCCGTCGGTGTCGTAGAGCATGGGATCGCTGTTGTTGCTGAAGACCTCGTAGCCATCACCGATGCCGTCACCATCCGTGTCAAAGAGGGTGGGATCGCTGCGAGCGTAGACATCGTCGTACTCGTCGCCGTCGCGAATTCCGTCCCTGTCGGTGTCGGCATCATACGGATCTGTGCCGAAATAGCTCTCCGAGGTATCGCTGATCCCGTCCCAGTCGCTGTCGTAGACCTGCCCGGGAATTCCGGCGCCATACACACAGCCCTCACCGGTAACCTCGTTGCACTCTTGCGCAGCGGTATGCGCGACTGTGGCGACGATGAGCCCCATTCCCAACGCCCCTGCAAAGAGAAACGGTTGCTTGGCGCGCGTGATCATGCTGCGATTCCCCCTTGTCCGTTACGCTTCCTGAGCCACAAATTGCCCGTGGCAGCCCGGACAGTCACAAGCGATGGTTTCGACACTGCCGAGCATGGCCGGCTTCACATCACGGTTCGATGGGCGCTCGTGCTGCTTGCGCGTGAATTGGATTCGTGCAACGCAAAGGTTGAGGTCACCGGGCGACCTAGGTGTCAAGCCTGGACCGCCCCAGAACCTGCCAGGTGAGCGTCAGCAGCCTACGGGCAATCCCGGGCGCCTACGGGTAGCTGGTCGCACAGATCGCCAGTGAGGGCCTCATGCCGTTCGTGCACCATCTGCGCCGATGGCTCGCTCACTTGGGTGTGCACTCCATCAAGGATGTCCTGGAACGACTCCTTCCCCATTCTTGGTGCAAGCACCCCAGGCTGGACTTTAGGTCCAACCATCGTAAGGTCCCCTCTCATGGAATGAACCCGTGAATTGACGTGTTTTCTGGAGAACTGAGGCGTTGACCTGGCGAGAATCCCCGTCATTTGACGGGTGACTATCAGTCGGTAGGAGGCTGTCGCATTGCGCGGATGGCCGCCGCCGTGCGCGATTCCACGCCGAGCTTGGCCAGAATATTCTCGACGTGCCAACTGACGGTACGGGGGCTTATGAAGAAGGTGGCCGCGATCTCGCGGTTCGTTTTGCCTTCAGCAATCCCTCGCAAAATCTGATGCTCTCGAGGGGTCAATTCGGGCAGATGAGACTCGGTTTCAGGCTGGCCTGACTGGACGGTCTTGCTGGATTCAAGGTGCGGTAGGGCATCCTGAATCTCGTCCAACGTCAGCATGCGGCCGGCGATCTTTTCGGCATCCAGCACCGCCGGCGGCAAGGAGTGCGCGATCTGCTCCTGAAGTAGGTAATAGGTGGGTTGGTCGGGCGGCGGCAGACCGATGAGTAGCCGTTGATAGCGAGCCTCCGCAGCGCCGAGCCACTGGGCGGCCAGGGCATTGTCGCCGTTCAGCGAGGCGACGGCGGCGAGCCCATTGATAGAGTCGGCGATGGCCCATTGATCGTGTCGATTGATGCCAATAGCCAGACTTTCTGCATACGCCGCATGCGCCTCTTTGGGCATTTTTCGGGCGACTTCCACATCGCCGATGAGACGCAGTGAATACCCCACGCACCACTCATCTCCAATAGTCCGCGCAACAGAAACGGATTCCTGGGAGCACTTCATGGCTTCATCGAGGCGCCCGAGCCCCAAACAAGCCACGCCGATGTTGTGCAGTTCAATGCCCACCCAATCGTACGCCCCGGCAACTCGTGCCAGCCGCAGCGCCTCCTCATGCAAATGCAGTGCATCGGCAAACTTGCGCTGATTGTGTGCAATGTTGCCGACGATAGCCAGACACTCTGCCACGCCCGCCGTGTTCCAGTGCTCACGCGCAATTGCAAGCGCCTGGGTAGCCCAGGGTGCGGCTACATCAAACTGCCTTTGCACCTGTGCCAGCAGGGCCGCCCCGACAAGCGCCTTGGCCTGGGCGGCTGAGGGCGGCGCGGTGAGTGCGGTGACGCGAGTTAGCCAGAGTGAGCCCGTATGGAACTCGCTACGGAGGTACCAGTAGTCAGCCAGCGCGCCGCCCAGGCGAAAAGCGAGATCAGCTTCTCCTTTTGAGATGACCCATGCCAGCGCGGCATACAAATTCTCCTGCTCCAGGGAAATCTGCTGCAACCACACAGGTTCGTCGAAGCTGAAAAAGTGAGATTCCGCGTGTTCCGCGAGGTCGACGCACCAGCCCGCGAACACTTGGTGCGTGATGTCGGCGTCGCTGCTGTCTGTAAGGCACCGAGAAGCGTATTGGCGCAAGGTTTCAAGCAGTGAGAAGCGTATGTTGCCACTTACCCCGAGTGACCGCTGGACCAGACTCTTGCGCACGAGGGAATCCAGACTGTTCAGGATTCCCTCGTAATCGTCGGTGTCATGTCCGCAGACTGCGATAGCCGCATCCAGTGTGAAACTCCCCGCAAAGACCGCGAGACGGCGAAAGAGCATCTGCTCCGTCGCATCAAGCAGGCTGTAACTCCACTCCATGGTTGCGTGAAGCGACCGCTGGCGCGCATCGGCAGTTGATTGCCGAAGAAGCACATCCTGGCGGTCCTCAAGGCGCGAGAGGAGATCATGTGGGGAAAGGATGTTCGTCCGGGCCGCTGCCAGCTCAATCGCCAGCGGAAGGCCATCCAGACGCCGGCAAATCTTCGCAATGTCGCGTATCTGCTCGGTCGATAACGAGAGATCTTGATCCGTTAGCCGTGCACGCGAAATGAATAGTGTGACCGCTGGCGACTGTAGAAGCTCGGCGTCGGAGGCGTGTTCTGGGTTTCGAGGTGTGGGAAGTGGCGAGACAGGAAGAAGCAACTCGCCGGCGATATCCAGCGGAAACCGGCTTGTAGCCAGGACCTGGAGTGCCGGGCATCGCGCGAGCAACTCCCGTACAACGTGCGCGACGCCAATGAGATGCTCGCAGTTGTCGATGACAAGCAGGTAGGATGTTGCGCGCAGTGCCTCGACAATAATGTCGAGCACACTTTCAAACCCAGTCTCCTGAATTCGCAACGCCGTCGCGATGGCGCCTGCAATAAGCTCGTCTTCGGCAACTGGCGCCAATTCCACGAGTGAGGCTGGCTGATCGTGCCGTGCGCTAAACGCCACAGCAGCCGCCAGAGCAAGTCTGGTTTTTCCGACGCCGCCTGGGCCAGTGAGCGTGATCAAGCGATGGTGTGTTGAAAGCAGATCCGCTAACCGCTCGGTGTCCTCGTTGCGCCCAATCAGGTCCGTCAGGAAAAGTGGTGCATTGTCCACGATTGCCTGCTTCATTCGCACATACTATCAAATGAATCGCGAGATCAGGCGCGGCCAATTTCCTGCTTTCGCACCAGATTGCCATTCGTCAAGCCAGTGCGCCGCCAGCCACAACGCTAGCCCCCTGACCCACCTGGCTCCCCGGACGGCCCAATCGCTGCATGGCCTATCATCGTGTACGAGCGAGACTGCCCCCGGACCACAGGTTGCCGAACTGATGCGTATCTCCAGTTGGAATGTCAACGGCGTGCGTGCCGCGATGCGCAAGGGTCTGGAG
>JALYWD010000445.1 GCA_030852885.1 Chloroflexota bacterium
CCGAATTCCCCGCGCGAAATCATGCTCGGTGACTTCGCGCCCATCGGGCCGATCCAGATCGAAATGGCGTCGAAATCGAACGTGAGACAGACGGTGGCTCGGTTCGGGTCGGTCACGTTACACCGCCCGATGGGTGGTGCGGCCATTCATGACCGTCATCACTATCGGTAGTTCGACCAGTGCATCAGCGTCGGTATCGACCGGGTCCGCGGTAAACCCGGTGAGGTCGCCCCGGTAGCCCGGCGCGATGCGGCCAGAAAGATGCGATTCGGCAATCGCCGCGGCGGCGCCGGTGGTGTAGCCATGCAGCGTCTCCAACCCGGTCAGCGCCTGATCCGGTGCGCGAGGCGGCATGTCCTTCAGGCCGGGGGTGCGGCGCAGGCGAGCCCAGGCCATGCCCAGCCGGGGATCGAAGGGAGCAACGGACCAGTCAGAGCCCAGCGCCAGAATGGCTCCGGAGTCCAGGAGCGAGCGAGCCGGGAAGGCGCGCGCGGTCCGCTCCGGGCCAGCGCGATCCGCCCATTCGTCCGAGCCATCCGGTTGCATGGCGGCCATGTGCAGGGGCTGCATGGACGCCACCACATTCAGCTCGGCAAAGCGCGGCACATCGACAGGCTCGACCAGCTCATCGTGCTCGATGCGGTGGGGACCATTGAGCCCGTTTTGCGGAAAGGCGCGGGCGGCCTCGTAGGAGTTCAGGGCCCAGCGCACGCCGCCGTCCCCGACCGAGTGGGTGATGCACTGGAAACCGGCCTCCGCGAAGAGGGAAACGGCGCCGGCGTACGCTTCCGGATTCGGCCAGAAGGGCGTGACGCCGTCGCCACGCGTATCCGGGCGGGTCAGCCAGCCGGTGCCGGTTTCAATCACACCATCAATGAAAAATTTCACCGCGCCGCCGCGCCAGAGCGCGCCCTTCTCATCGCGGAGCGTAATCTGGTCACGCATCTCAGCGACGGTGAGCTGCGGGTGCTGCCAGAGGGGGACAACGACGCGGCACGTGAGGTCGCCCCGGTCTTCGAGCAACTGGTATATGGCGAACTCGTCCGGCGTAGCTTCCATGGCGTGAACGTAGGTCAGGCCCACCTCGGCATAGCGGCGAAAGGTATCCCGGTAGCGGGCGTACTCGGCTTCTGGACTGAGCGGCGGCACCGCATTCCAGACCAGGCTCATGGCGCCCTGTTCCAGGAGTTCGCCGGTCGGCGCCCCGTCCTCGCAGGTGACACTTGAGGCGTCCGCAAACTCGACCGGGCCGGTCACACCTGCAATCGCCAACGCCGCTTGATTGGCAACGCCGCTGTGACCATCGAAGAAGCGCAGGTAGGTGGGCCGGCCGCCGACGGCCTCATCCAGCAGGTTGCCGCGTATACCGGTGGGGCTGAACATCTCATAATGGAGGCCCCAGCCCACGACCCAATCGTCTGGCCCGAGTGTGGCGACCTCGGCGCGCAATTTCGCTCGCAACTCATCCAGCGTGACGCAGTCGAAGGCATCGACGCCGCGCGTCGCAATCGAGCTGGAAATGGGATGGAGGTGGGCGTCCGTCAGGCCAGGGACAAAGGCGATGCCACGCCCGTCGATGACTTCGGTGCCAGCGCCACGCATGGCGCGTATGGAGTCATCGTCGCCCGCCGCGACAATGAGCCCGTCCTTGATGGCCACGGCCGAGCAGAAGGGCTGCCGGTCATCGAGGGTACGAATGCTGGCACCCCAGATAATGAGATCGGGATCGCTGGACATATCTTCCCCAGTGTGAGCCTACGGACGTTCCGTACGGACGGGCAATCGTGCGCTCCGGTTCGTGACGTTCGCCAACAGCGCAGTTGTAGGTCAGAATCATATCCAATCCGTTCCTCGAATCGGGGCACGAATCGCAGCCGCGCGCGAAACCGCAACCACGCTCCGGGCGTCATGAAGGTGCGAGACAGAAGACGCGCCAGGTGCGCTGCAGGGACTGGGTCCGCCTGCAGCCCCCGAGCCTGGTAGCAACCGATGCTCGAACGGAAACAGGGGAGGGATTCGAAATGACCGAACAGGCGAACGCCCCGCGTGCCTGGATGCGGTGGGCAATCGCACTGGCACTCATAAGCGGTAGCGTGGCGGGCTCAGTGGCCCCCGCGTTCGCGCAGGACACTGGACAGGGCGAACCTGTGGTGGAACAGTCCACTGAAGAGGTCGCGCCCGTCGAAGAAGCTCCAGTTGAACAGGCGCCCGTCGAGGAAGCCCCGGTTGTCGAAGAGGCGCCGGTGGTTGCAGAAGCGCCAGTCGTGGAAGAGGCGCCCGTCGTCTCGGAAGCACCGCTGCAGGAAGTTGTCGCCGAGCCCGTTGCCGATCAGTCTGCTGGTGGGGACCAGGGACAGGTTGATAGCGGTGGAGATGACAGCGGTACGGACGCTTCTCAGCCTGAGGCCGAGACGCCGTACTTCGAGCCAGTAGCACCTGCTGTCACGAACAACAACCCGATCATGGATTCTCAGGCGGCGCAGGATGCACTCGGCCAGACCGAGGAGCCCAGCCAGCCGGAACAGCAGCAAGAGCAGTCAGACGAGCCAGTCGCGGAGCAGCCGGTCGACAATGGCTCTGAAGGCTCAAGTGATTCCGGAGAAACCGGACAGACTGATGATTCCGGAGAGGCTGATCAGGCTGACGGCAGTAGCGGCGAAGTCGAAGAGCAAGAGCCAGCGCCGACAATCGGTGACGACGACTACAACATCTTCGAGGATCCGACGTTCAACCCGTCGGCCACTGAGGAGGAGCCGGTCGTAGACCAGGCCGACTCTTCGGACACCTCCGATTCCGGGAGCGCCGATGATAACGACGGCAACAACGGGAACGGCAACGGGGACAACAAGAACAACGACAACGGAAACGGCAACCAGGACGCATCTGACACGTCGGGCAACGACGATCAGGGCACGACGGACTCGTCGAGCAGCGGCGATTCCGGTTCCACCAGCACAGATGAGAACACGTCAACGTCGTCGAATGACGCAAGCTCGAATGAGCAGCAGACTGACGTTGCGCAGACGACGACCGACGCTGCGGACGACAACGCGGCTGACGCTGACGACGAAGGTGCTGAGGCTGACGACAAGGACGCCGACAAGGACAAGGTCGAACAGACCGACTCCAATGATGCGGACAAGGATGCAGACGACGACACCACGGTCGTGGAGCAGGATGCCGACATTGACGGCGACGGCGATGTGAGCGTGGTGGAGCAGCAGAAGGCCGACCGCAAGGCCACCAAGAAGGAAAACCGCAACAAGAACGGGAACAACAACAAGAACGGAAACAATAACAACAAGAACGGCAACGGCGGTGGCAACAATAGCGACAAGAAGAAGAACCACCACCGCATGGGTCTGGCAGCAAGCCGCGTCGCCGGCCTGAACCGTGGGGGCGGGGCAGGGGACACGGCATCCGCCGGCAACGGCGGCCGTGCCAACGCCAGCGCGGACGGCGGCATCGTGGTCATCGGGGAAATCAACTCCGGTGGCAACAAGGGCAACACGGTCAACGTCGGCTCGATCGGCGGGTATGACTGCAACGGCGCGCCGATTTACATCGACGGCGGCAACGTCGACAACAGCACCAACCTGAACATCGATGCCAGCGGCGGCACGGCGATCGCGGACGCTTCTGGCGGCAGCGACAACCTGGCCATGACCAGCGGCAATGGCAACAACGACGACAAGGTGCGTGCGCCTATCCGCAGCAGGTACGGCCTGGGTGGCGGCCGTGGCAACGGTGGCGGCGGCAACGTTGCCTC
>JALYWD010000448.1 GCA_030852885.1 Chloroflexota bacterium
CGTCCGCGCGGCGTGTTTGCGCGCCGTCGTGACGGGCGACAACGTGAAGGATGACGGCGTTGTATGCAGGGTCAACCTGGTGGCCGTGCCCGGTCCAGCTTCGCGTCTCAATGTGCATCTCGACTGCACCACTGCGGAGTTCCCGCTCATCAAAGAGCAGCAGGGCGTCCGAGAAGTCTGGCCCGAGACCATGCGTCCATGTGCCGCGGTGGATCACCCGGACAGATTCGCCATCGGTGGTTGCCAGGTGTTCCGGGATCTGCCCGCTCTGCCAGGCGGCGCTGAGCGCGATCTCGGGAATCCGCTCAGCGTGCGCCATTGGCGTCAGACTTCGAACGCGGGACGTTCGACGGGCGGCAATCCAGCTTCGCGGCGCTCCCGGTCACGGCGGAACTGATCAACCGCGGCCTGCAGCGTGCCCAGGGCGAGCGTGGCGCATCGCACGCGGCTGCGCACGATCTCGTCGCCCATCTCCTCGGTGATAGCGGAGAGCCCCAGCTCCTTGACCTCGTCCAGGGTCAGACCCATCGCCATCTCGCTGACCATCGAGCCGCCGGCCTGGCTGATCGTGCAGCCTGCTCCCTCGAAGCTCACTGCCTCGACGCGGTCCTCGTCGTTGATCTTGACGTACATGGTGATCAGGTCGCCGCAGCCTGGGTTCCCGCCGCCAAGCTGGACATCGGCATTCTCCATGCGGCCCTTGTTTCGGGGATGCTCAAAGTGATCGACAATGTTTTCGACGTATGCCTGCCGGTCCAACGGTCTTCCTTTCGCGCCAGGCATCGGCCACGCTGGCCATGTGTCTGTCTGGCAACATTTCCAGTATAGGATCGGTGCAGCGCCGCTACCCGCTCCGGAGGAAGGCGGCAACTGCCGCCGTCGCCTCATCCTGCCAGCCGTCAGCAGAAACATCGATCCTGACGAGAAGGGCATTCTTGCGCAACCAGGTTTCCTGGTGGCGCACGTAGCGATGGGTGTCGAAGCGGATGCGTTCGATGGCATCGGCAAGCGACACGGCGCCGTCGATGTACGGCAAGAGCTGACGATAGCCAATGCTGGACATGGCTGGCGCTTCTGCGGGCACCCCTGCCGCCAGCAAGCTCTGCACCTCCTGAACAAGCCCACGCTCAATCTGCGCGCTGATTCGCCTGTCAATGATCTGGAAGAGTTCCTCACGTGGCCGGAAAAGGCCGATCTCCAGCGCATCATATGGGCGCGGGCCCTTGCCTTCCTGTGCGGACATGGGAACTCCGGTGGCTGCGTAAACCTCCAGTGCGCGAATAACCCGGCGGATGTTGGCGCCGCACCTATCCGCGCTTGCCGGATCAACTTCACGCAGGCGCTGCATCAGCGAGGCGCCGCCATCCAGCGCGGCTTCGGCTTCGCTGCGGGCGCGGAATGCCTGGTCAGGCGGCACGCGGGGTATCCGCCAGCCCTCAATCACGGCGTTGATATAGAGCGGGGTACCCCCAGCCAGGATAGGCACGTGGCCGTGTGCCGCGACTTCCCGGATGGCGGTGTTTGCCAGGTCCTGGTAGCGAGCCAGGCTCATTTCACCAGCAGGTGGGAGCACGTCGATCAGGTGGTGAGGAATCCCCTGGCGCTCAGCGAGCGTAGGTTTGTCAACACCGATGTCAAAGCCCCGGTACAGGTAGCGAGAATCGGCATTGATGATTTCTCCGCCGAACTGTTGGGCCAGTGCGATGCTGAGTGCCGTCTTGCCAACAGCCGTTGGTCCTGCAACCACCACGACTTTGAGGCGTTCTATGGGTGAGGTGTTTGATACACCCGCTGTTGCCGGTTGGTTGTTGGTCCCTGCCATGCCTCCTATTATGGCGACATTGAGAGCCGGAGCGCGGGAGTTTCGCGTGCCTTCGGACCGCAACAGGAGGGGTTCGCCCGAGTGGTTCGGTTACTGACACAGTCCCTGAAGATCATTACCATTGCTGCCTTGACCCTGATGGTCGCTGGCGCAGGTGTCTGGGCCTTCCGATATGCGACGGAGGCTGCCCGTCCGAGCGACGCCGGATCGCCGGTCATGGTCTCCGTCTTCGATGGGCAGACCGACACTGAAATCGCCGACGAACTCGAATCGCAAGGTTTGATCAAATCCAAGATGCTCTTCCAGGGCCAGTTGCGCCTTTCAGGTGGAGCACTTGTGCCAGGCACTTACACCCTGCGCAAGGGGATGAGTGTGCCGCAAATCGTGGATAGCATTACCGGGGCCGCACCTGTCGAAGAGGTAGCCCAGACAATATCAAATGCACCAGAGTCATTTGATATCACCATCCCTGAAGGGTGGCGCGCCGAGCAGATCGCCGAAGAGTATGAGCGCCTGGGTGGGGAAGGGGGCGCGGAGGCGTTCCTGCAGGCAGTGCAGGACATCGACCGCTCGCAGTTCGATTTCCTCGCAGACGTTCCTGCCGACAAGTCGCTTGAAGGGTATCTCTTTCCGGATACCTACCGCTTCAGCGGCACAAACCCGACAGCGAACGTTGCGACCATGCTGACCAACTTCGGCAACAAATACACGCCCGAGATGCGCCAGCGCACGGACGAAATGGGGCTGACCATTGAGCAGGTTCTGACGGTGGCCTCATTGGTCGAGCGCGAAGCGCAGTTGCCGGAAGAGCGACCCACGATTGCCGATGTTTACCTCAGCCGCTGGGAGCAGGGTTGGCGGCTGGATGCCGACCCGACCGTCCAGTACGTACTGGGCACGCCGCAGGACTGGTGGCCGAAGCTCACAGGCGACGATCTCTTCGTGGAGAGCCCATACAACACCTACCAGAACGACGGGCTCCCACCTGGCCCAATCGCCAACCCGGGTTACGCCTCGATCCAGGCCGTGCTCTTCCCGGATGACACGCCGTACATGTACTTCGTGGCCATGGGCGATAGCGGCGAACATGCGTTTGCCGTGACACCAGAAGAGCAACAGGCAAACGTGGACAAGTACCTCAACAATCCGGACAGTGGTCAGTAGCATGACAGCTCGGACGTCCACCACACTCCGCCTCGGCGTCATCGGCGATCCCGTAGCTCACTCGCTTTCGCCAGCACTGCATCAACCGGCCCTCGACATGTTGGGCATCCCGGCGACCTACGAACGCTGGCACACCCCGGTGGAAGAAGTTCCGGCCCGCGTGGAATCCTTGCGGGCGCCGGATGTACTGGGCGCCAACGTGACGGTGCCCCACAAGCTCGCGGTCATGGATCTTGTGGACGAGGTCTCCGGTTCCGCGCAGCGGGCCGGCGCGGTGAACACCATTGTCAATCGCGATGGAAGCCTCTACGGAGACAACACGGACATCTATGGGTTTCAGACAGCGCTCACCAAAGCGCTTGGCGAGCGCTCAGCCAGGAACGTCGTGATCCTGGGCGCCGGAGGCGCGGCGCGCGCGGCTGTGTTGGCGCTGGAGGCGATGAACGCCAGTCGCATATTCGTGGTGAATCGCAACCAGGAGCGTTCAGGACGGCTCATGGCCGATCTTGCGCCGGCCCCAGTCGAAATTGCAAGCCCAGACGACGTCTGGCTCCGAGCCCACCTGCCACTGGCCGATGTTCTGGTCAACGCCACGTCACTCGGATGGAAGCCAGGGGAAGCGCCGCTCGATCCGCGTTGGCTGGATCTGCTACCTGCGTCCGCTGTGGTCTTCGACATGACCTACCGTGAGACCGATCTCCTCCGGGCTGCTTCCGAGCGTGGGTTGCGGGCAGCAGATGGACTGGCCATGCTGGTCCACCAGGGCGCACGCGCATTCACGTTGTTCACTGGTGAGCTCGCGCCTGTGGAGGTCATGCTGGAAGCGGCACGGGCAGCGCAGGCACAAACCAGGTAGCACCTGCGCCCTTCACGTCGACGAAGGTGGAGAAAAGTTTGGGGCTCGCGCGGTCTGGATCTCCGCGACGTTTGTCGCGCCAACAGGCTGCTGCATGTAAACGATCCAGGGGATGCCGTCACTGTCCAGGGCGATGTTCGCACGCGCGGTCACGCCACCCTCGCCGGGAGTGAGCGTCACCGGTCCGGCCGTCGTGCCATCGGGAGCGATCTTGAGTCCCCCAATGTCGACATCACGGTTGCGGCCGTTGTTGAAGACCACAAACATGGTGCCATCTCGGGCAATAGCAGTCGTGGGGAGGAAACCAAAATCCCCACTTGCAACGAGCTGTGGGTCTGTCCATGCGTCAGCGTCTGGCTCCAGCCGTTGCACGTACAGTTCGTTCACTCCGCCCTTGAAGAGCCCGAAGATCGCCGCCACCCCGCCCCGTGGATCGGCTGCCATGTCGATCAATCGCCCACCAGCGTCGCCGGATTCACGCACAAACAGGGTTTGTGGCTGGCTCCAGGTCGCACCCGGCGCCAGGTCACGCACACTCCACTGGACGCTGGCGGCGCTCTTCATCTCCTCCGGAGTTGTGCCCTGATAGAGTGACCAGATCGCGACCAGGCGGTCCTTGTCGGCCACCAGCCGGGGCCAGGCCGGGTTCAGATCCGGCGCCTCACGCACGCTCACCGGCACCGGCGCGCTCCACCCATCTTCAGTGAGGTCACTCGACAAGAGGTCTGCGTAAACCGGCAAGGTGTTGCGGAGTTCATCGTCGACAAGGCGTTGATCGCGCCAGATGACGTGCAAGCCACCTGCTGCGTCGATGGTGAGCGTCGCCAGCATCTGGTGGCCAGCATTGTCGTCCGGGGCAATCTGCGCGGGCTCGCTCCAGACGTCCTGATCCCGGCGTTGATAGACCAACTTGCTCCAGGTGTCTTGCCCCGTCAGCGCGCGCTCCGAGTAGACGAGGTGGACAACGCCATCGCGGTCCACGCCTGCGGAGGCGCTGAACTGTGTCGCTTCGTTACCCAGTGGCCTTGCTGACTCCCAGGTCTCGAGAGCCGGATTGAAGCGAGTCGCGAAGAGGCGACGCGGGCCATACCCTTCCTCGGCGCGGGCCTGGGCGGTAAAGAACACCCAGGCGCCACCGTCGGGAGTTGCGACGACCTGCGGCACCCACTCTTCCCAGACACGATATGCCCGCCCGATGCCCTGGTCGTCAATGCGCATGACGCTGTACGCCGGCTGCGCTACCTCGGGTGGTGGCGGGATCTTGGGTGGCGTCGGTGTACCTGGCGCCTCCTGGGCTAGCACCCCGGCGGGAAGTAGCAGCGCCGAAGCGGCACCGAACGCAAAGACACGACGTGAAAAATGAGTCATCCAGGCCCTCCCGGCACGATTGCCGGCGTAAGGCGCGTGGCGGGTTGCGCCGTCAGGCTCGGGAACTCACGCAGCGCCAGGCTCTCCTGACAATCGTGAGTTGGCCAATCTACGGACAAACTCTACTCGCGATCCATTGCGCTCTGTCAACTTTTGCAAGACGGCAGACACTGCGGCGGCGGTCAGCCCGCCAGCAATAGCCCCCATGAGGTTCACAACGTCGTTGTTTACCATGGGGACGCCCGATACCCGGTCGGTTCGGTGACCGCAGGCGTGAATTGCCAATTCCGTGCGTACGCCGCATCGATTACACCAGCGTTGCTGCTGGACCAGGGCGCCAAGCAGGCTGTCAGTGGCCGAGCCGGCTACGCCTCCCATGGCACAGCCTATTCCCCGGGCCCGCGGAGTTGTTGCTCCAGGTTGGGCTAGCGCGGCAATCGCCAATGACGCAACGACAGACGCGGTCAGTCCAATGCGCGATACGGCGCCCGATTGACCCGGCGACGTTCTGCAACCTGTCGCAATGCTCCGCGGCTGCCCGCCCCAACGTGTTCCAATCTCGGTCGCCCACGTATCAGCCGCGGCAGCCGCGAGACTCCCGTAGAACGCTGTCGCCGCGAAGTCGCTGGACGGAGCAGGAGAAGAGGAGGTGTGCA
>JALYWD010000453.1 GCA_030852885.1 Chloroflexota bacterium
TAAGCCCTCGTCCCCGAACCCCTCTCCCGATGCGCGGGAGAGGGGCTTTCGGCCGCTTGGCGTCGTGCGAGACACGAACGGTGGTGGATCTCACGCGCATATTCTGGCCTCGCTGCCGACCGGCCACCATATTGCGGCCACCTTCATGTGTCATCCTGATTGGAGTTTGGACAAACTGGGGCTCACCCGGAGCCAGGGCGCGGGAATGCGGGGGTGATTTGCGGGGTCTGAAGCGGCTACGGCGGGGCGCGGGAGCCGGATGTCGGGTCGGGAGGGCCGCGTTTGACAGCGGGGAAGCGCTGGGCGCGCCCCGGAGCCTGTCCGCGTTGGCGGCCGGGGGCGTTTCCCCGTGGGCGCGGGGGCGGGGCCGGGGTGCCCAGGGTAGCGAAAAGGCTGGCGCAGGCCCGCCGCACCTGCCCCGGCGTCGGGCGGAACCGCCGCTCCGGGTCCCCGGGCACGGGGGCCGCGGCGATGGGGTCACCGGGCCTGGTGTCACCGGGCACGGCGTCGCTGGGCGGTGCTGGCGGCAAGGTCGGCAGGCGGCGCTCCCAGGGGCGGCGCTCTGGGACGGCCACCTCCCGCGCCAGCCACAGCTGCCACAGGGCCAGGGCCACGAGCCAACTCCAGCGGTCCGCCGCCTGGGGATGCCGCACGTGCGGGGTGGTCCAGCCCAGGGTCTGCTTCAGGAAGCGGAAGGCATGCTCGATGGCGAAGCGACGGGCGTACCACTGGCGGGCCTGGGCCGGATCGGGGGGCTCCCCCATCCCGGCCCAGACCAGCCACAGGGGCTTGGGCGCGCCGCGGCGATGGGCGCGGGGCGCGTAGTGGGCGACCTGGATGCGGATGACGCTCAGCTCCACGCCGGGCTGCCGCTCGTCGTGCAGCCGGTCCCAGCGCGCACAGGTGATGGGACCATGCTCCGCATCGGCGATGACGGTGGTGGCATCCGGTTCTCCGTGCGTGGTGGGGTCAGCCAGGCTGAAGGGCGCGCCGTGCCTGGGGAGACGGCCGATCCCTTTCCAGGGGGGTGCCGGGCGGCGAAAGACGCGGGTGGCCGCCAGGCGCGCCAGCAGATCCACGCCCAGATCGGCGGCCACCAGTTGGCCCACGGCGTAGCTGCTATCGAGCAAGAGGAGCGGCCGCGCCGCATCCGTGCCGGTGGCCGCCCGGGCGGCCTGTACCTGCCGCACCTGATTGATGGCCAGGGTCGTTGGGGTGCCGGCGGTGGGGCTGCGCCGCTCCACGGAGAGCGGCAGCACCCAACTCCCCGCGGCCTCCGGCACCCGGACCAGCCACTGGTACTCCCAGCCGTCGACCAGGCTGTGCTTGCGCGACCCGGAGACCAGCACCCGGCAGGACGTGCGCTCCGGGCTGGTCGGGGCCGTGGGCCGGGCCCAGTTCGAGCCATCCAGCGCCCACACCTCCCGGTCTCCGCAGCGTGGCACGGGCTCCAGGTGGCTGACCAGCACGCGCTGGATGGCTGGCACGTCGAGCGAGCCGTCGCTGAGGGCGTCACACGTCGATGCCCAGCCACGGGCAAACCCTGGCGCCAGGCTGAGTCCGACCAGGCTCTCTCCCTGCGGCACACTCAGCACGGCCTCCAGCAGCGCGAAGAGCGCGGCGCGCCGCATCCCGAAACAGGGGTACAGTTCGTCACGAAAGCGCATCAGGGTGGTGGCGGAAGAGGTGATGTTCATCCGTCCACGATATCGCCCCGGCGCGCTTTCGTCTCCTCCCTCCCCCCGGTTGTCCAAACTCCAAATTCTGAGCCCGCAGGCGAAGAATCCCGTTGTGTGGACCTGGAAAGCAGCCGGACAACTTCCCCAGGACGGAGCACTGAGCCCGCTGGCGAAGGCGCTCATTCCCAGCCTCGCTCCCGTCGCGAATCTGTAGCGCACGTTACTGTGCCAGCCACCCCTACCCGCCAAGGTTGGCATTCTTGGCACACTTGGCATTCTTACTTTTGCTGCGCGACAGGTGGCATGGGGCGAGAGCCTGACCCCTCTACACCGCTGCCTTCACGCGTTCCGGCGGTGCGAACACTGCGTCAAGCTCGGTGCTGGGCAACTGCGGCGCATCCTGGTACAGGAAGCAGGCCGCCGCGCGGTGCTCTTCCGTGCGGAAGAGCGATGGGCGCTGGGTGCTGCAGATCTCCATGGCGTGTGGGCAGCGATTCACGAACTTGCAGCTCTGGGCGGAGGTCACCACCGGGCGGGCAGGATCGGCCGGGAGCTCGTAGTGCGTCCAGGGGTGATCCGGGTCTGCCTGCGGGATCGACTGGATCAGCAGTTGGGTGTAGGGGTGCGCGGGCTGCTTCACCACTGGCTCCACGCTGCCAGCTTCCGCCACTTCACCCCGGTACATGACCAGGATGTTGTCGCTGACCTGGTAGGCCGTCGTCAGGTCGTGCGTGATGTACAGAATGGAGATGCCGTAGCGCACATGCATCTGGCGCAGGCTCTCCAGGATGGTGGCGCGCAAGGAGGCGTCCACCATCGAGACCGGCTCGTCCGCGATGATCAGGCGCGGCTGCAGCAACAAGGCCCGCGCCACCATGACACGTTGCCGCTGGCCACCACTGAGCTGGTGCGGGTGCCGCCCCAGCGTT
>JALYWD010000456.1 GCA_030852885.1 Chloroflexota bacterium
TCCTGTGGGCGACGGATGATCGAGCGGGGGACAGGCTCCATCATCAACGTCTCATCGGTCGATGCTGTTGATCCGAGCTGGGGGAATCTGCACTACGGCGTGTCCAAGGCCGGCGTGGCGCTGCTGACGACCGGCCTGGCGCGGGAGTGGGGGAAGACCGGGGTGCGCGTGAATGCCGTCGGGCCGGGCCCGATCCGCACACCCCTCACCGAGCCTCTCTTCGCCGCCCACGACTGGCTGGAGCCAAAATGGGTGGAGAGCGTGCCGCTCGGGCGCATCGGCGAACCAGAGGACCTGGCCGGCATCTTCGTCTACCTGGCCAGCCCGGCCTCGCGCTGGGTGACCGGGCGTTCGTTCTACATCGACGGCGGATGGCTGCTCTGACGTGGCAAGATGCCGCAGGCACTTGGCCAACAGTCTCTCAACACGAGGGAGCGTGGGTATGACAATCAAGGTCACCATCTGGAACGAGTATCGGCACGAGCGGGAAGATTCCGCGATCGCGGCCGTTTATCCTGACGGCCTGCACGCCGCGATCGGGAATGGGCTCACCGGCGACGATTTCCGGGTGCGTTACGCAACACTCGACGAGCCGGAGCACGGCCTGACCGATGAGGTGCTGGCGGACACGGATGTCCTGATCTGGTGGGGGCACAAGGCGCACCGCGAGGTGGATGATGCCATCGTGGCGCGGGTGCAGCGGCGGGTGCTGGACGGGATGGGGCTGGTGGTCCTGCACTCCGGACACCACTCCAAGATCTTCAAGACCCTGATGGGGACGACCTGCAACCTGAAGTGGCGTGAGGCGACCGACAAGGAGCGCCTCTGGGTCGTGAATCCCAGCCACCCGATTGTGGATGGCATCGGCGAGTACATCGAGCTGCCCCAGGAAGAGATGTACGGCGAGTTCTTCGATATCCCTCAGCCGGATGACCTGATCTTCGTCAGTTGGTTCACCGGTGGTGAGGTTTTCCGCAGCGGCTGCTGCTACCAGCGGGGTCAGGGCAAAATCTTCTACTTCCGCCCCGGGCATGAGTCCTACCCGACCTATTACAACCCGGACGTGCTGCGCGTCATCGCGAACGGCGTGCGCTGGGCAGCACCCGTCGCCGGACCCGTGCCGAACTTCGGGCTGAACGGGCCGAACGCACCCCTGGAGCCGCTACCGGCGCGGTAGCGCGAAATCGGTAGAACTCGCTGAAACGGCCCTCACCCCAACCCCTCTCTCGCGCACCGGGAGATAGGCTGGGGTTGGGGGCCTCTGGCAGAACGCGCGTGGCCTAGTTGTCCCGCTTCGTCTTGAAGCGCGGCGCTCCCCGATCACCCTGGTCGTTCCGGTCGCGTGGCTCGTAGCGTCGCTGGTTCGACCGCGAGTCGCGAGGGCCGCCACGGTTGCCAGCGACAAACGGTGGCCGCGGCCCACGGTTGTCGCGCGGTGGCGCGCCATCGACGCGGGCGACCTCGACGTTGACCGGGCGGCCCTTGATCTTGGAGCCGCGCATGGCTCCCACCACGCGGTCCACCATCTCGCGCGGTATATCGACGAAGGCGTAGTCATCGAAGATGTCGATGGCGCCAATGGCCCGGCCCGGGATGCCAGCCTCGTTGGCGATGGCCCCGACGAAGTCCTGTGGCCGTGCGCCCTGGTTGCGGCCAACATTGATGAACAGGCGAACCATGCCGGCTTCACCCCGAGGACCTCGCACAGAGGGCGCGGCGGCGGCAAACGTGGCGATGTCGTCGGTCTGCTGTTCAGGCGTGGTCGTGCGGCCGGTCTCCTCGGCGTACAGCTTCAGGATGGCCGCCGCGACTTCAGCGGAATCGTGCTCGTCCGCCAGGTCGTTGATGGTGTCCAGGTAGCTGGCGTAGCCGTCGTCGCCTGCATCGAGCACAGCCAGGATCTGCTGCTTCAGGGCATCGCGGCGGCGCTCCGCCACGTCCGCCAGGGTGGGCAGGCGGCGCGGTTCGATGCGGGCGCGCGTAACGCGCTCGATCTGGCGCAGCCAGCGCACCTCGCGCGGGGTGATCAGCGTGATTGCCTCGCCCTTGCGCCCGGCGCGGCCCGTGCGGCCGATGCGGTGTACGTAGGCCTCGGCGCTCTCCGGAATGTCGTAGTTGATGACATGCGAGACATCCGGAATGTCCAGCCCGCGCGCGGCGACATCAGTGGCAATCAGCATGTCCGCTTGCCCCGAGCGGAAGCGGCGCATGACGCGATCTCGCTGAGCCTGCGAGAGATCACCGTGTAGCGTCTCCACCGCGTACCCTCGCGCCATCAGCGCTTCACCGAGTTCGTCCACGCCCACCTTGGTGCGGCAGAAGATCATGGTGGACGTGGGCGTTTCCGCATCGAGGATGCGGGTCAGGGCATCAATCCGCCGCGCACGCGGTACCTCGTAGGATGACTGATGCACCTGAGGCACCGTCATCTCCTTGCCGGCCACGGAGACGACTTTTGGCTCACGCAAGTAGCGCGCGGAGAGTTGCGCGATACGTGGTGGCATGGTGGCGGAGAAGAGCGCCGTTTGCCGTGTCTCCGGGGCCTGGGAGAGGATCCACTCGATATCCTCGATGAAACCCATGTCGAGCATTTCGTCCGCTTCGTCCAGGACGAAGAAGCGCACCTGGTCAAGGTTGAGCGTGCCGCGGCGCATGTGATCCATCACGCGGCCGGGTGTCCCGACGACAATCTGGGCGCCGCGCTGCAATCCCCGGAGCTGGCGCTCGTATGGCTGGCCACCGTAGATGGGCAGCGTTTCGACTTCCTTGTGGCGGCCAAGCTTATGCAGCGCTTCAGAGACCTGGATGGCCAGCTCTCGCGTGGGAGCCAGCACCAGCGCCTGCACCGCCTTCAGCCTGGGGTCAATTGACTCGACGATCGGCAGGCCAAAGGCAGCGGTCTTGCCAGACCCCGTCTGCGCCTGGCCGATGAGATCCCGGCCGCCAAGGAGCAGGGGAATGGTCTCCACCTGGATCGGCGTCGGTTCTTCGAAGCCGACATCCTTGAGCGACTTCAGAAGAGAAGGGCTCAGGCCCAGCGCCTCGAACGTTGGGCCCGTGGGTTCAGGCTGAGCGGATTCAGGCTGAGCGGATTCGGCCTCAGTCAGTTCGGCTTCAACGGTATCGGGCGCGGCATCGGTTGCGGTGAGATCGGTCACGTGGGCTCCTCGGTCGGGTGATTACCATATAAATAAAGACCGCCCGGAATCCACCTGCACCGAGGCAGTCGTAACTACAGTACTCTACTCGCAAAGCCGATCAGAGTACTTTCTCAGCCTGTACATGCATTGTCGATGCCATGTGCTGCGCCCGGACGCGTGCGTCTCACGGGAGGACCAGGGATGATCAGGACGATTTCCGATGCCGAAGCGGTGAGCATGGAACTCAATGAATTGGGACCGCTGAAGCCGCCGGTGGGCAAGCCGCTCGACGGCGAGATGCTGACCTGGGGCAGCAACTTCTTCGCAAGTGAGGATTCACGCATCCATACCGGCGTCTGGGAGTGTGCTGCTGGCCGCATGCGAGCCGACTTCGGCACGGACGGGGAGATGGTGCACGTCGTAAAGGGCTCCATCCGCGCTGTCAGTGACGACGGCGAGGAGCTTGTGGTGGGGCCTGGACAGAGCGCGACGTTCCCACCAGGCTGGACGGGCGTCTGGCATCTGGAAGCCCCGATGCGCAAGCTGTACTGCACGTTCGAGCTGGGCGAGAAGTAATCCGATGCGGCTGCCGGGAGCGGGTCTCCCGGCGGCCGCGAACCGATACGCACTACTCGTTGAAGCGGATGCTGTCCCGCCAGGCGAGCAGTTGCTCGACCGGCTCGAAATTGAACTCCGGCGCATCGATGGCGAAAATCAGGTGGGTGATGCCGTTCGCGACGTAGGCATCCGCCTGCGAGATCAGTTGCGAATCGCTGAACAGGACACTGCGCTCGATCTCCGCTGGATCGCGCCCGAGCGTGTTGCACCATTCATCCAGGACCCGGCTCTTGTGCCCAGCGGCTTCCGGGTCGCCGAAGCCATTCCACATATCCGCGTACTGCGCCACCAGTCGCAGCGTGACTTTCTCGCCACCGCCTCCGATGAGGATGGGGACCTTGCCGTTGACCGGTCCAGGGTTCAGCTTGTCCAGCCGTTCCACCATCATGGGCAGGGCTGCCGCCAGGTCCTTCAGGCGCGCCGGGGCATCCTTGAAGTCGTAGCCGTACTCGTCATAATCGCGCTCGAACCACCCGCTGCCGATGCCAAGGATAAAGCGCCCGCCCGAGATGTGATCGATGGTGCGCGCGATATCGGCAGTCAGGTTCGGGTTGCGGTAGGAGTTGCAGATCACCAGCGGCCCGATAGTGGCCTGCTCGGTCGATTCGGCCATCGCCGCCAGCAGGCTCAGCCCCTCGAAGTGCTTGCCGTCGGCCTCCCCGGAGAGCGGGAAGAAGTGATCCCACGTCCAGATACTATCCGCGCCCATGGCGTCGGCGCGCTTCCAGGCGGCGCGTAACTCCGCGATGGAGGCGTGCTGCGGCCGTATTTGCACGCCAACTTTCACGTCCGGCATGAGTTTGCCCTCCTGTCTCTGGCTCAGGCCTGCTGCCGGGCCGCCACCGTCTGCTCCATGGCCGAAAGGAGGGTAGCTGGCGGCTGGGCTCCGCTCAGCGCGTAGGTGTCGTCGAAGACAAAGAACGGGACGCCGGTGACGCCCAGGCGCACGGCGTGCTCAATGCCGTCGGCGGTTTCCAACTTGCCCTCGTTGCTTTGCAGGCGTGCCAGCGTCTCGGCGCGGTCCATGCCGGCGGCAGCCGCGATGTCCGCCAGCGTTTCCAGGTCGGCGATGTTCTGGCCATCGTTGAAGTAGGCGCGATGCAGCCCTTCCAGAACGGGCTGCTTCGCATCGTCAGGGGCCAGCCAGATCAGGCGATGGGCGTCTTGCGAGGGAGCGCGGATGCCGATTTCGAAGTTGAATTCGACGCCCGCGTTGCGCCCGGCTGCCTTGACCCGGTCAAACATGCTGTCCAGGTTTTCAGCGCCGAACTTGGCCTTGTAGAACTCGGGAACGGATACGCCGTCGTTGGAGACATCGCGATCGAGCAGGAACGGCTGCCAGTTCACTGTGACTGGCTCGCCAGCCCACTCCGAGAGGGCAGACTGCAGGTTCGCCTTCCCGATGCGGCACCAGGGACAGGCTATGTCGTGATAGACATCGATCTTCATGCGATCTCCATGACTAGTCCAATACTTTCTGAACGGAAGTATTGGTTGAGTCCCTGTTGCTGTCGAGGTCAGGACGTGCCTGCGCTGATTGCTGCCAGCGGGACGATCCGGCCTTCCGCGGCCGAGCGATAGGCGGCGAAGACCGTTTGCAGGGTGCCAAGATTGTCTCGCCCCGAGGTGAGCGGCTCACCGCCGGTCTGGATCGCCGCCATGAGTGATGCCATCGGCCCCACGAACGCATCCGGAATCCACCAGGTCGATAGCGGCGCGTCGTGCCACACCAGTGGCGCGGCGCGGGAGGCGTAGCGCAGGGTGTCCACCCGGCCGGTGGGGTAGTCGTAGAGGAGGCCGAATGTGCCTTCGATGATGCCCTCGGTCCCCAGAAACCGGAAGCGGGCGTAGGCGTCCTCGCTCCAGTTGTGGTGATTGACGTCGATGGCAGCGCGCCGCTCATCATCGTAGATGAACGTGGTCTGCGTGCGGGTTTCCCCCGTTTCCGGCTGACCCGGCCATCGGGAGTGAATCGAGGAGACGGCGACAGGATCACCGCAGAGATAGCGCAACGCATCCTGGTAGTGGATGCTGTGGTACATGATTTCCAGGCGTGGTGAGTTCGCCATCCAGGGCCACATGTGCCAGGGCGTGCGGATACTCGTTTCGATGCGGGCGTCGGCCGGAATGCCGATCGCGCCCTGGTCGATCAACTGTTTCGAGACGGCGATGCCCGCGTCCCAGCGCATCTGCTGGTTAACCGCGAGCTTGGTGCCGTGCGCATGCGCGACGTCCACGACCTCCACGGCGCTGGCGTAGGAATCCGCCAGGGGCTTCTGGCAGAGGACGTGCTTGCCGGCGGCGATCGCCTCTTTCGCAATTGCCGCCTGCGCCCACGGCGTGACCGCGATATCGACGATATCGACCCGCGGATCGTTGAGGATCTCCGCGACGGACGCGGCAACCCGCGGGATGTCGTGCTCTTGAGCCGTGCGTTGGGCTGCCTCCGGGTGCTGGTCGTAGCACGCAACAACGTGGAAGCCAGCACGCCGATAGGCAGGCAGGTGCGCGTAGTTGACGATGCCGCCGCACCCGATCACGCCAATGCCGAAGTCAGTGCGCTCCGGCAAAGTAATGGCATCGGAGACGGAGTAGCCGCCAAGGTCCATTGTGCGTCTCCCGCTAGTCCGCGAGCACGAGCGAGGCCGCCATGGCCTGGGCCCGACGCAGGATGCCGGCCGTGGGCGTGTCCTGCTGCATCGCCTCCTGCACAGCGGCATCGATGATGTGCGCGAGCGCCGGGAACTCCCTGGAGCGGGGCAGGGTGCGTGCTCCCGCATAGAGGCGTGGCAACTCCGCGTAGAACGGGATCAGGGCGTTCACCTCGGGGTCGCACCAGGTCGAGAGGCGGCAGCCGATGCCGCCAGCCAGCGTG
>JALYWD010000460.1 GCA_030852885.1 Chloroflexota bacterium
ACGTGCAGGAAGTGGATGTTCTGGCCGTCGATGGTGGTCTGGAACTGCGGGAAGGCGTTGAGCCGCGCTTCCCAGGTGCGCCAGTCGAAGCCGTCACGCCAGGAAGCGGCGAGGTTCTGGGTCTCCCCCAGGGGAATACCGTAGTCCCAGCCAACATCCGGCAGTTCGTCCGGCCAGCGGGCCGCGAGGAGGCGCTGGCGCAGGTCGTCCAGGTCGGCGTCCGGTATGGCGATCTGGAACGGTGTGATCTCGTCTGTGGCTGTCGCTGACATACGCCATCCTTCGTGTCTCGTCTCGTTCTCGGAGCCTCTCCGGAACCGTACCGATTCGCGCGCGTTTACATGCGGTGGCCCGGCGCGTGCGGGGGTCTTCTGGAAAACCAACGCAGCGGATGCGCCTGGTGTGAGTAAGTCGGAGGTCTGAATGCGACGACGGAACGTACTGTCCCTGGGGTTGGCGGCGATCGTGGGGCTGGGCAGCCTGGGATCAGCGCTGGCGCAGGACGCGACGCCGATGCCGGCCGGCGGGCTCAATGACCTGGGGCTGCCGGAGTTGACGATCACGGCGGACGAGAGCGGACTGCACCTGGACCAGACGGAGATTCCGGCCGGGCGCTACCTGGTGAGCCTGAATGACACCGTGGAGGGCGGGTATCTGGCGTCCGGCTTCGTGCGGCTGGGCGAGGGCCAATCGACGGATGACCTGAGCCTGGCCGATGAGTCCGCGGCCGGTACCCCCATCATGGAGCAGGATGGTGCGCCGCCACCCGTCGCCATGGACTGGCTCTACGAGGCCTACATCGCCAGCGGTCCCTCTCGGATGACGCCGCAGGTGGTGGTGGATCTGCCCGCGGGCGACTACGGGATCTGGCACGATGATCCGGGATCGGTGCTGCCGGTCGAGCGCCTGACGGTGACCGGAGACGCGGACCCAGCCGCGATCACGGCCCCGGAGCCAGAAGCGGCCGTGACCATTGAGCAACTGGGCGCCGGCGGCGAAGGGTTTCACTTCACGGTGGACGGCGAATTCCAGGCTGGGCCGCAGGTCGTGAAGATCGTGAACACCAGCGATCAGCCGCATTTCACATCGGCGTTCCAGTACCCGGAGCCGCTCACTGTTGATCAGTTGATGGGCGCGATGATGTTCGATCCCACCAGCGGTGGCACGCCTCCCCCGGACGCCATCGATTTCTCGCTAATGCAGGGTGTGGCCTATGTGTCCACGCAGTCGTCCGGCACCACCACCTGGGCCGTGATGGACGTGCAGCCAGGCCAGGTGGGCCTGGAGTGCTGGATTCCGGACCCGCTGGCCGGGGATATCCCGCACGCGCTCGAAGGGATGATCCAGTTGTTCGACGTGGCGGGATAGCACACAGTTGCCCCTCACCCGTTGATCAATAGCGATGCGAGCGAGTGACTCGGTGCCTGAAAGGGCGCCGAGTCTCTGTGTGCGCTCCTGAATTCCGGCAACGGCGCTTGCGAGTGTGCTCTGCAGGATACCGGCGAATGGTTGAGGCCCGGCGACGACCCGTGGCACAGAGAACTGGTCGTCGCCGGGCGTCCGCGGGTGTAATACTTGCGGCACAATCCACTCGGAAATCGTGATCCATCCCTGAAGAACCAGCGTTGTCTGACATGGCAACGCGTTCTCGCATGCTGGAGGATGCTCTGTGGAGGAAGCCCGATTCGATCGTCTGGTACGCGCCGTTGCGGACCGGACCTCTCGACGTGGCCTGATCGGGCTGCTGTCGGCTGTGCCGCTCGTCGGTGGCCTGACCGGCGTCCTCTCTCCACAGGACGCCGGGGCCAAGGACCGCCGCCGCCGCCGCAAGCAGCGGCACAAGCGGCGCAAGAACCGGGGCAAACGCAAGAAGGGCTGCACTCCGAAGAGCCACGCTAGGGTCTGTGCCGGAAAGTGCGGGCCGGTGAAGAGCCGCCAGACCTGCGGCAAGGCGGTCGACTGCGGCTCGTGTGATTGCAGCCCTTCTTGCGGCGAATGCTTCACCTGCCAGGGCGCGACGGGGACCTGTGTGCCCGCGACGGCGGGAACGCCCTGTGGCGATGCCGCGACCTGCGCGGATGGGGTGCTCCAGCCCCGGAGCAGGTGCAACGGGAGGGGGGTGTGCGAGGCGGCCGAGCCGGTCTCCTGCGCGCCCTATGCGCAGTGTGCCGGGGACGCCTGCGCCACGACCTGCGCCGGGGCTGGCGACTGCGTGGACGGCTCCTTCTGCGATGAGGGGAAGTGCGTGGGGGACCTGCCGAATGGGGGCGTGTGCGCCCTCGCCGGGCAGTGCCAATCCGGCTTCTGTGTCGATGGCGTCTGCTGCAATAGTGCCTGCGATGCCGCCTGCCACTCGTGCGCGATTCCCGGCTCGGAAGGGACCTGCACGACGGAGGACAACCTCACCCCGTGCGGCGGTGACAATTTCTGTTGCTCCGGGACGTGCCAGGAATGCTGTGGCAATGTCCAGTGCACCAGTACCGGCGCGCCGATCTGCGATGAGGGGACCTGTATCCCCTGCTCGATGTCCAGCCAGTGTGGCGCCGGGAAGGTCTGCTGCGGCGGGTCCTGTTTTGCGGGCATCTGTTGCGACGCCGCCGCGTGTGCGCCAGGGGGCAATGAGTGCGGCAACCACCAGTGCTCGTGTGGCGGTGGCAGCGCCTGCTCCGGCGACACGCCGGACTGCTGCGGCGATCCCGGAGGTTGTACCAACATCAACATCGATCCGGCCAACTGCGGCGCCTGCGGTGCGCCGGCGTGTGACGCCAGTGTCCCTGTGTGTTGGAACGGCAACTGTGTCTGCGGGGATGTTTGCGCGAGTGGCTGTCAGTTCACCACGTTACAGGCAGCGGTTGAGGGGTTGCCGGCCGGCAGCACCATTCGTCTCTGTGCCGAAACCTACGGCAACGCCATCTTCAGACAAAGCATGACCGTGATCGGCAAGGGCGCCGCGAACACGACGCTGCGCGGCGTCGCCGGGCCGGTTGTGCACGTCGTTCCGGGCGTGACGGTGACGTTGGAAGGCGTGCTGATCACCAACGGTGCGGCTATCTCTGGTGGTGGTGTCAACAACAACGGCTTCCTGACGATGAACGACTGCGTCGTGACAGGGAATAGCGCCGGCAATGCCGGCGGGGCTGGCGGAATCTTTAACGATCCCTCGGCGACTCTGACCATGACGAATTGCACGGTCAGCTACAACACGGTCGGGAAATCGGCGGGAGGGATTTCCAGCTTCGGCGCCCTGACCATGACGAACTGCGACATCCACCACAACGAAGCCGGAGAGGTCTGTGGTGGCCTGGTGGTTGCGTCGGGCACCGCCACGCTGAACGGGACACAGGTCCATGACAACACGGCTGGCTACGCGCCAGCGGGTATCGATTGCCGGCCGGGCGCGACAGTAAACCTGAACGACGAAAGCGCGGTGTACGACAACGCCCCCGGCAACTGCGGGGGCGGCGGCATATTCAATGGGGATGGGTGCGACGACTAGTGAACGTGGCAGTGGCGGGCAGCGGCTGCCGCACCACCGAATTGCTGCACGCCTCTGATGCCAGCAGTGGTGGCCCGGAATGCGGCGTTGCTCACCGCACAGCCACATACCGGGTGTACCTGACCCGCTGACAACAAGAAGCCCCACTCCCTGCGCAGGGAGTGGGGCCGGGGTGATGGTCTTCGGGCTAACCGTGCAGTGGTGCGACGGCTGCAGCGGGTGGCAGGAGCGGTGCTACAGCGCCAGCCGGTGGCAGCAGCGCGGCGGAGAGGACCTGGTCCAGGGAATCGACCTGGATCAGTTCCATGCCGTCCCGGACCACGGCGGGGAGTTCGGCGAGGTCCTTTGCGTTGCGGCGGGGCAGGATAAAGGTCTTGATGCCGCCCCGGTGCGCGGCCACCGTCTTCTCGCGCAGGCCGCCGATGGGGAGGACCTTGCCACGCAGGGTGATCTCCCCGGTCATGGCCACGTCCTTGCGCACCTGGCGCCCGGTGAGTGCCGAGATGAGCGCCGTCGCCATGGTGATGCCGGCGGAGGGACCATCCTTGGGGATGGCGCCCGCCGGGACGTGGACATGGATGTTGTTGCGGTCGAAGAAGTCCGGCGCCAGGCCGTAATCGACCGCGCGGGCGCGGGCGTAGGAGAGCGCGGCGCGCGCGGACTCCTGCATCACGTCACCGAGTTGCCCGGTGAGGATCAGATCGCCCTTGCCGGGCATGATCAGCACCTCGATGCCGAGCAGGTCACCGCCGACGCTGGTGACGGCCGCGCCAGTCGCCACGCCCACTTCGTCCTGCTCTTCAGCCAGCCCGTAGTCATACTTCGGGACACCGAGGTAGGTTTCCACGTCGTCCGCGTCCACCGTGATCGAAGCTGGCGGGTTGTCTCCCGCCAGGATCTTGGCCACCTTGCGGCTGAGCGAGCCGAGCTCGCGCTCCAGGTTGCGGACGCCGGACTCTTCGGTGTACTCGCGGATCAGCTTGCGCAGGCCCTCATCGGTGACCTCCAACTGATCCGGTTCCAGGCCGTGGGAATCGAGGGTCTTCGGCAGCAGGAACTGCCGCCCAATCGCCATTTTCTCGACCTCGGTGTAGCCCGAGACCTCGATGATCTCCATGCGGTCCCGCAGCGCGGCCGGAATCGGCTCCAGCAGGTTGGCGGTGGTGATGAAGATCACCTTGGAGAGATCGAACGGCACCTCCAGGTAGTGATCCGAGAAGGTGGTGTTCTGCTCCGGGTCCAGGACCTCCAGCAGCGCCGA
>JALYWD010000466.1 GCA_030852885.1 Chloroflexota bacterium
GTCATGTAGTAATCCCGCTCAGTGTCTCGCTTCACCTTCTCGAACGTCTGGCCCGTATGATCGGCCATGATCTCGGTGAGCTTGGTCGTCAGCGACAGGGTTTCCCGGGCAACCACTTCGATGTCAGGGACAGCGCCGCGGAATCCAGCCGACCCCTGGTGAATCATCACGCGGGAGTTCGGCAGGGCGTAACGCTTGCCTGGCGTTCCAGCAGCCAGCAGCACGGCTGCCATGCTGGCGCCCATGCCCATGCAGAACGTGGAAACGTCTGGCTTGATCATCTGCATCGTGTCGTAAATGGCGAGGCCGGAATAGACCACGCCGCCCGGTGAGTTGATGTAGAGCCGAATGTCCTGGTCCGGGTCATCATGGGCCAGGAAGAGCATCTGGGCAATGATCAGGTTCGCGATCTGGTCATCGACCGGCGTGCCCAGGAAAATGATACGGTCCTTGAGCAGTCGCGAATAGATGTCAAACGCGCGCTCACCCCGGTTCGAGCTTTCGACGACCATCGGGATAAGGTTGTCAACGGAAGGTATGTGCATGGGGTCGGGTCCTCTTTCACACTGCTCGCCGCACACCCGACCGGTCCAAACGCGGCGGCACTGGGCGGGGCAGGCTCGTTGCTGTGCGTGCATTCTACTGTCCGGGCCGGAGGAGACGGTAGCTACACAACCGGGTAGTTCGTCCTGATAACGCCCCCCGGCAGACCCGGAACAGGACCATTGCGGTCCGCACACTGCACAGTTATGTCACGCAACGAGCCGTTTTGTCCACCCCGCCCCGCGTTTACCCCTGCGCTTCGACGACTTCCTCGTCCGTCGCCGGCTCGCTTTCGGCCTCAGACGTCATCTCTGCCGCCTCACCAGCCGGCGTCATCTCGTCGCTCGCGACTGGCTCAGGCGCGACCCAGCCGTTGATCACCGCGCCGCGTCCCTCGGTGGCCAGCTCAATCAGGCGGTCCGTGAGCTGCCGGTCGAACATTTCGTTCTGGAGCATGGTGCGCACATAGTCGCTGGCGGCGAACTGGGCGGCCTGCTCCGGCTGGGCGGATGTTTGCGCAGCGGCGGCCATACGAGCGATGGCCGTATCCAGCTCCGCGTCGTCAACGGCAATCGC
Organism: Chloroflexota bacterium; assembly: GCA_030852885.1. GTDB lineage: Bacteria > Chloroflexota > Chloroflexia > Thermomicrobiales > UBA6265 > JACCXM01. The sequence goes on from JALYWD010000466.1 coordinate 1,120, forward strand.
TTCCTTCTCGGCGATGGCCCGCATCAGGAGGGAGTTACGGAGACGCTCCAGGGCGGCCGGACGCATCTCTTCGCGCAACTCCGCTTCCGAAGCTTCCATGCTGCGCAAATACGCCTCCAGGGAGACCCCCTGCTGAGCGAGGTTCATCCGCATCCGGCGGACATCGTTCTCCACGGCGTCATCGACCATCGGGGCCGGCAGATCAAGCGCGGCGCCTTCGGCGATCTTGCTGATGATCTGGCTCAGCGCCTGCCCCCGGGCCTCGGCCGTTCGGCGCTGGTGCAGCTCTTCCTGGAGTGAGGCACGCAACTCGCCCAGCGTCTCGGCCTCGCCGACCGTCTTGGCGAATTCGTCGTCCAGCGGCAGGAGATCACGCTCCTTGAGTCCCTTGAGCGTGACGTTGTAGGCCAGGGTCTTGCCCCGGACGCTCTGGTCGACGCTCTCATCGTCCTCAGCGAAGTTCACGGAGAACCCGGTGGACTCTCCGACGCGCAGGCCCTGGATGGCATCCTCAACGGCCCCCAGCAGCCCACTCTCGCCGAGCACGAAGACGGCATCAGTCACTGGCTCCTCGGCGTCCTCACCATCTTCTTCCTGGACGGAATAATCGATGGTGATCTGGTCGCCTTCCTTCGGGGTGCGCGTCTTTGGCGTCAGCTCAAGGCCAGCACCAACCGACAGTCCCTCGCTCTCCGGGTCAACCCAGGGGCTGTGCGCCTTGCGCAACGTCTCGATCATCTCATCGACAGCTGTGTCATCAACAGCCGCGTCAATGGGGTCAATACGAACTGAGCTGTAGTCGCCGGGATCAATCGTGGGATAGACCGCCACAACCACGGTGTATGTGAGCGGATCGGTTGAGGAGATTTCCACCTCCGGGTCACCCAGGGGCGTCAGGTCTTCCTGCTCGATGGCTTGCCGATAGAGGTCGGACAAAAGATAGCGATTTGCCTCTTCTGTAAAGACATCCGGACCGTAGACACGCTCAATCATGGCGCGAGGCGCCTTGCCCTTGCGGAAGCCAGGCAACGTCACCTGGTTGCCCACCTTGCGCGCGGCGCGGTCCATGGCCGCGGAGGTCTCTGCCTCTTCCGCAGTAATCTCGAGCTGGACGCGGCTTTCAGGCAGCCGCTCAATCATCAACTTCACGCGTACGCGTCCCCTTATGCAGAGCCGATCGTCATCCCGGCGGAACGGCTGCAGCGCCAATCTGTCGAGGTTTGTAGCCACCTCAAGAGCCACAGCAATTTGCCAACGGGCGAGTATAGCAGAGGGTTCCAGAGGTCCCATTTCCAAATCGTGATGCTTCCCCCGGCAGGTGCTGGCAACAGGTCAGAGCTCGTGGCTGGCGACGGCGTGTCACGGCCTGGCGCCGAACGGGTGTCGGAGCAAAGGCCGCGCAGGAAGGAAAGGCACCGCGCCACGCCAGAAGTAATCGACGTCATTCCTGCACCAGCGCTAACACCATCCTGATCCATGTCTTTGTGGCACGAGTTCCGTATATTGTGACTGAAAGTCACCGTTGCTCCTTGCCTTGCGCGGCGCAATTCAGGGATGTACGTTCATCGTCAGCAAATCGGTAGGAGTCTGCGGGCCGCATCCGCCACCCTACTGCCCGTGTTGCTCCCCCGCATCGTGTGCGATTGCGCGGTGTGCCGGCGCTTGCAGCGTCTGGCTATGCCGCGGATCTGGCTGAACTGGCGTCCCACCCCGGCGTCCGTCGTTTAGCCGCATCGCGGGCACGGCCATTCTGGCCGCGCTGCGCAGGAGGGACGGGAAATGAAACGCAGCCGCGCTGCTGCGCTTGTCCGGAGGCGTGCACTAGCCATGTTCATGGCCGTGACCGTCATCGGGTCAGCGCTCGCCCCAGCGGCGCCCGGGTGGGCTGGCACAGCCCGGGCCGATGCGGGTTCCGGAACGATTGTCCATAGCGTCGACGGCGTGCTCCTGCGGGCTGAACCGAGCTTCGGAGCCGAGGTCCTGAACACGGTACCGCAGGGCACCGTGGTGGGACTGCGCACCTTTGAGCGCGATACCGTCTACGATCCCGATGGCGTTACGCAGTGGTGGCCGGTCAGCAACAATGGCGAAGATGGCTGGGTTGCTGGCTTCTACCTGCAAATTGATGGCTTCGGTGACCAGGCTGCCGCGCCAGCAGCGGTGGAACAGGCCGCCGCTCCGGCGGACGCCGGGCTGGGCGGCGAAACGCCCGCGGAAACGGCGGTCGAGCAGTTCCAGGCGAGCTGGGAAGACCTCGCCAACGCCGTCGCCGTCGTGGCGGAGCCCGAGGGCGTGAATCTCCGTTCCGAGCCGAACTCCAGCAGCGCGGCGGTGCGCAGCCTGTCGTTCGATACGGTGGTGGAACTCCGCATCAACGAGATGGACACCGTCTACATGGAGGGCACGCGCTGGTGGCCTGTCCGCGTGGATGGCCTCCTCGGCTGGGTCTCCGGTGCCTACCTGCGGCCGGCAGACGCCTGGCAGCAGCCAGCCAGTGAAGAGTGGACCGCTTCAGGCGACACCTCCGACGTGGCGGGCAAGGTTGAGAGTTGGTTCGCACCCGGCTCATATGTCGCCGCGCACACCGACGACGGCTCGGGCCTGAATATCCGCGCCGACGGCGCACCAGATGCCGAGCGCATCGGCATTGTGCCGGAGAGCGACGTTGTCCAGGTGATGGACGGGCCGATGTGGGACCCGGTTGGGAACCCCTGGTACCTGATCACCAGTGGCGAGGTCACCGGATTCGTCAACGGCTGGTACCTGGCCAACGCCGGGCAACCTGGCGACGCGGCCCCGGCCGCGCCCGCCAAGGTGGCCGCGCAACCCGGCGTGGCTACCGGCGCCATCGGCTACCCGCTGGCAAGTTGGACCTTCACCCAGGGATTTGGCTGCAGCCCGTACTACTTCGAGCCCTGGAACTCCAACATCGGCTGCAATTATCACAACGGCGTCGATCTCGCGGCGCCGATGTACACCCCGATCGGAGCAGCCGACGGAGGCACCGTCACCTACTCCGGGTGGTGCGACTGTGGCCTCGGCTACTACGTCAGAATCGACCATGGCGATGGGTTCGAGACCCTGTATGGCCATATGGCTGACGTACCGCCTGTCTCGGTCGGGCAAGCGGTCGCCAAAGGCGACATCATCGGCGATGTCGGCAGTACCGGGATGTCGACCGGACCACACGTGCACTTCATCGTGAGGTATCTGGGCCAGGACGTCGATCCACTCAGCTACGTCGCCTGAGACATTTCGCGGGGAGGGAAGCCGACGGGGAGGAGCGAAAGCCCCTCCCCGTTGGCTTTGCCGCGTCGCGAAAAGCGTGATGGGCTATGATGCCGGAACGATCATCGCTGCTTCATGCTCGCGCGGCTGAACCTGCAGACCGCGCCGGGGCGCCCCAGCCCGCAGTCACACGCGGAGATTCACATGTCCCATGGCGTCGAGATCCTCGCTCCGGTCGAGCCTGCGCTCGCCCCGGTGCTCAGCGACGATGCGCTGACGTTTATCAGCAAGCTACAGCGGGAATTCAATCCCCGGCGCAAGGAGCTGCTGGCGGCGCGCGCGTCGCGTCAGCTCGAACTGGACGGCGGCGCGGAACTCGGCTTCCTGGACAGCACACGCGACGTGCGTGAGGGCGAGTGGCGGGTCGCCTCGACTCCCGCGGACCTGCAGGACCGCCGCGCGGAGATCACCGGACCGTGCGACCGCAAGATGGTCATCAACGCGCTCAATTCCGGCGCGCGGGTCTTCATGGCCGATCTGGAGGATGCCTCATCCCCCACCTGGCAGAACGTGGTTGAGGGGCAGCAAAACCTGGCGGATGCCGTGCGGCGCACCATTACCTTCCAGAACCCCGACGGCCGTGAGTACACGCTGAACGACGAGACCGCCACGCTGCTGGTGCGCCCGCGCGGCTGGCACCTGGAGGAGAGCCACGTCACCGTTGACGGCGAGCCGATCTCCGGCAGCCTCTTTGACTTCGGGCTCTATTTCTTCCACAACGCGAGGGAACTCCTGGCGCGCGGCTCCGGACCGTACTTCTACCTGCCCAAGCTACAGAGCCACCTGGAGGCGCGCCTCTGGAACGATGTGTTCACGTACGCCGAGCAGGAGCTCGGCATCCCGCACGGCACGATCCGCGCGACGGTGTTGGTGGAAACCCTCCCGGCGGCCTTCGAAATGGAGGAAATCCTCTACGAGTTGCGGGAGCACGCGGCCGGGCTGAACGCCGGGCGCTGGGACTACATTTTCAGCGCCATCAAGACAAATCACGCAGACCGCACCATGGCGCTGCCGGACCGCGCGCAGATCACCATGACCGTGCCCTTCATGCGCTCTTACACCCAGTTGCTGGTGAAGACCTGCCACAAGCGCGGCGCGCACGCCATCGGCGGCATGGCCGCGTTCATTCCGTCGCGCCGCGACGCCGAGGCGAATGCCATTGCCTTCGCCAAGGTCCGCGAGGACAAGGAGCGAGAGGCGAACGACGGCTTTGATGGCACCTGGCTGGCTCACCCGGGCATGGTGCCACTGGCAACCGAGATTTTCGACGGCGTGCTTGGCGAGCGGCCGAACCAGAAGGAACGTCAGCGCGACGACGTGCACGTCACCCCAGCGCAGTTGACCGATTTCACCGTGCCGGACGGAGAAATTACCGAGGCTGGACTGAGGGGCAACATCAGCGTGGCATTGCAATACATCAACGCCTGGCTGCTGGGCACCGGCGCCGCCGCCATCAATAATCTGATGGAAGACGCGGCCACCGCCGAAATCTCTCGTGCCCAGCTCTGGCAGTGGGTTCGCAACGGAGCCTCCACCAGCGACGGGCAGGAGATAACCGCCGAACGCTACGCGACCCTGCGCGACGAGGAACTCGCCAAGCTGGGCGGGCGCGAGGCCGGGCGCTACGGCGCGGCTACCGAAATCCTGGACGAACTGGTTCTCAACGAGGAGTTCCCGCAGTTCCTGACGCTCATCGCCTACCCGTATCTGGATCAGGCGTAGAGGCGTCCCTCGTGGCCGTTCCGCGCTGGGCTATCTCAGAGATGTCGACATGGGATCGGGACGCGTTTGTGGCGCGTCTCGGCTTCCTCTTCGAGGGATCTCCCTGGATCGTTGCAGACACGTGGTCCAGCCGCCCCTGGCGCTCGGTCCGCGATTTCCACGCCGCATTGATCGCCACGGTAGCGGCTGCCGGCGAGGAACAGCAGGTTGCGCTGATCCGGGCGCACCCGGATCTGGTGGGCCGCGCGGCGCTGACCGGGACCCTCACGCGGGAATCCACGGCCGAGCAACGCGCCGCCGGCCTTGACCCCGGTGCGCTTGCGCCACAGGAGATTGCCGCATTTCAGGACCTGAACGCTCAGTACCAGGCGCGGTTCGGGTTTCCGTTTGTCATCTGCGCGCGTGACCACCAGAAAGAGGACATCCTGGCTGAGCTCGGCCGCCGGGCGCATCATGCGCGGGCAGACGAGATCACGACCGCGCTGCACGAGATCGGGCGCATTGCCTGGTGGCGTTTGCAGGACGTGGTGATGGACGAGGAGGACGCCGTGGACGAACCACAGCCCTACACATTCGAGGTTTCCTACGGCAAGCAGGGCGTGCCGGTGTACCGGGTTCACGCTCAGCCACTGGAGGTGTCGCCCATTCCGGAATCGCCGTTCACCGGGCGCCCGAACGCCCTGCTGGCCGCCTCCATCGACCTCGAAGTCTTCGGCGATGATTTTCTGCCGGCCTACACGCACGGCGACAACTCGATGATCGTGGCGACGGACAGCATGAAGAACTTCATCATCCGGGAGTCATTGAGTTTTGAAGGCGCCACACTGGAAGGCCTCCTGCACCACCTCGGCACCGGGTTCTCGACCACGTACGAGCAGTTGCACACACTGCAGGTGACCGGCCGGCAGTTGCCCTTTGCCGGCGGCAGCGTGCCAGACGGCGCGGGCGGATTCGCGGCGAGTAACAACCTGTTCGAGGTCGCGGGTGGCGCCGTAGCCACTGCCTCGGTGTCGCTGCGCCGCGACGATGAGAATGTCCGGGTGACAGGCCATGCGTGCGGCCTGACCGGGCTTTCCCTGATGAAGCTCACGGGCAGCGCCTTCACCGCGTTTGTCCGGGATGACTACACCACCCTCCCTGACCGGCGCGACCGCCCCCTGTTCATCCTCATGGATGTCGGGTGGCGGTATCTGGATAGCGCCGACATGCTCGACCTGGAGCGAGGCGCCTACGTTCCCCATGAGCAATTGCACGACCTGCTGGCCACCACCTTCGCCGAGTTCGTCTCGGAGTCGATCCAGCACCTCCTGCACGAGATGGGCGTGCGTGCGCTGGCACGCTTCCCGCAATTGGCGGAAATCAGCTTTGATGCGCAGAACCGCACGCGCGATCCGTACGGCGCGCGCGAGAACGCGGATCACATTCGCGTCTACAGTGACCCATTCCCCGCCTACGGGCGGCTGACCCTCGCGGTACGCCGGCAGATCTGAACCCTGGGAGCCCGCCATGCCTGGTCGCCTGACCACCCACGTCCTCGATCTCGTCCGGGGCCGCCCCGCGGCTGGAGTCGCCATTGACCTCTTCCGCATCTTGCCGGACGGCAGCCGGGAACTGGTGACCTCCGCCCGCACGAATGCCAATGGCCGCACTGACGATCCCATGATGAGCGGCGAGGAGTACCAGGCAGGCTGGTACGAGATCGTCTTTGGCGTCGGGGGGTATTTCGCCGCCGCCGGACGTGCCAACGCGGAGATCACGTTCCTGGACTGGGTGCCGATTCGCTTCGGCATCGCCGACGCCGAAGCGCACTACCACGTACCGTTGCTCGTCACGCCCTGGTCCTACTCGACCTACCGGGG
>JALYWD010000247.1 GCA_030852885.1 Chloroflexota bacterium
TTGGCTTCATCAGCGCCAGTTCCCGCGCGCCGATGAGGGCGCGTGTGGCGCTGGTCAATGGCACATGCAGGGTGACGACATCTGCCTGCCTCAGCAGATCGTCCAGGGGCAACACAGCCACGCCTTCCAGACCGGCTGGCAGCGGGTGGGGCCGGTGCCGCGTGGCAACCACGTGCGCACCCATTCCAAGCACGGCCCGCGCCACGTGCTGCCCGATGGCGCCCAGCCCGACGATGCCGACCGTCTTGCCCTCCAGGAGCACCGGCTCGTATGCCGTGCTGCGCTCCCAGACACCCGCGCGCAAGCGCGCAAAGTTGACCACGCCGCCGCGCAGGCAAAGCAGCATGAGCATGATGGTGTGCTCGGCCACAGACGGCGCGTTGAACCCGGCGTTGTTCGCGAGCAGAATCCCGGCATCATCCAGCATCCGGATATCGAACCAGTCCACTCCGGTGCCGGTCTTGTGGATGAACTGCAAGCTGGGCGCCTGCGCGAGCAACGCGCGGTCAAACGGAAACGGGAAGACCCGGCGGGTCACCAGCACCTGCGTCTCCGCCAGGTACGCGGCAAACTCACTGGCACTGGTCAGATCGCTCGGGAAGAAGCGCAGCTCATGCCCCGGAAAGCGGCCATCAGCGGCAGCACGATACGCGGCATCCAGGGCGATGATCATGGTGTTGGCTCCCGAGCGATACGCTGTTGTCTAAGATGGCCTGAAGGATAGATGGGCGGCAGAAGGCCTGAACGGTATTGTGGATGAACAACACAACCCTAAGTATTGACATATCGTTTCCTGGTGAGTAATAAGTCATCACGCAATCGGCAACAATGTGGCTTGACATCAGAATGGAAGCCGCCCTCGGCACTACAGATACCCCCTTCCCGTAGTGATCACGCTTTTGAGAGGTTTCGGTATGGCCCCGCTCTTCTACGACGTGGTGCACAAGGAAACTTTCACGAATCAGTTGCTGGCGCTGCCACCGAATGCGATCCCTCAGATTATCAAGAAAATCGAGCTGCTACGCACGGCGCCCGCCCCGGATGCCAAGAGCAAGAAGCGCCTCGTAGGCTTCACGCACCCAACGTACCGGCTGCGTTCCGGTGACTATCGGATTGTCTATACCTTTAGCGAGCCAGAAGGTTGGGTGGCTCTGCTCGGGGTTGATGGACGCAGCGATGTCTATAAGACAAACAACGCAGATACCTTTAAGGAACGAGTAGGCGCTCAGGTTCCGAGTAAGACGCTTCATCTTGAAGAGCGGGAAGAGCAATCAGGACTTGGACTCCCCGCATGGACTGGGCAGCAGCACGCACACCACGCGCCCAGCCACGGGGAAGATGTTGTTCTGAGCGTTCAACCGGCTGCACAACCAGTCGTTAACTTGCCGCGGTCGGTCACTGGAACACTGTTGGAGCGGCTGCGTGTTCCAGCGCAGTTTCACCCTGAGTTGATTGTCTGCAAGACGCTCGACGACCTGACCATGGCGGCCGTCCCGGAAAATGTCCGGGAGCGAGTCTTCGATGCCTTGGTCGAGCCTGACTTCGACGTAGTTGCCGCGAAGCCGAGCCTGGTGGCTCAGGAACTGAGTGATTTTCAACGTTTCTACGACGGCGAACTTACGAGTTTTCTTCTGCGGCTGGATGCCGAACAGCAGCGTTTCGTGAACTGGGCGGTGAATGGATCCGGCCCGGCACTCGTCAAGGGAGGCCCGGGGTCGGGCAAGACGGTCATCGCGTTGTACCGGGTGCGTGCCTTAATCGATGCACTACGGGAGCGTGGCAATCAACAGCCTCGCATTTTGCTGACCGCCTACACGAATACACTTGTGACTGCATCGCGCCAGATGCTCCGAGAGCTCATTGGCGCAGACGCGGACCATGTTGAGATATTCACAGCCGACAAGCTGGCGTGGGATATCTCCAAGCGTGCGAACGCACTGCCGGCTGAGATTGTTGACGATGGCCAGGCCATGGTCGTGGTGAAGCGCGCATTGGATCGCCTGGCGCGGGGTAGCGATGAAGACCGGGTGTTGGCCAAGTCTATCCAGTCGCTGAACCTTCCCTACTTGCTGGACGAGATTGATACCGTCCTCGTGGCACGGCAACACTCGTCCCTGGAGTCCTACCTTGCAGAGAGCCGCACTGGGCGTGGGAAGCGCCTGACTGCCATACAACGCCAGGCTATCTGGCGAGTGCATGACGCGTGTGAGGCGGAAGCCAGCCAATCAAACAAGCTGACCTGGGCGCAGTTCCGGAGACGTGCTGCTGAACTGGTGCTTCAGGGCACCGAGCCGGCACCCTACGATGGTGTCTTGATTGATGAAGCGCAAGATTTGCAGCCTACGACTCTGCGCCTGCTGGTTGCGCTGTGCAAGAGCAAGGACCGGCTCTTCCTGACGGCGGATCCTAACCAGTCAATCTACGGCAGTGGGTTTCGCTGGGCAGATGTGCATCAGGACCTGCAGTTTCGTGGTCGCACTGGTGTGCTACGTACCAACTATCGCTCGACCCAACAGATCATGTCGGGGGCGGGGGCATACCTGCGTGGCGCGGAGTTGGATGAATCCTATGAGGGGTCCGATAGCCCAAGAAAGGGGCATCGCCCCGCAGTGCGTTTCTACGAAACGAACGATGAGCAGATGCACGCGCTGTCGACCTTTATCCGGAAAGCGACCTACAGCATGCATCGAGGGCTGACTGGTTGCGCGGTCCTGACGCCGTCCCATAATGCAGGGATGGAGATCGCCAGGTGGCTGACCGATCATGGGCAGCCAGCCAGATTCATGGCCAGGACGGCAATCGATCTGGATGCACCGGTGATCAAGGTTGTGCCCATGAAATCCGCGAAGGGTCTTGAGTTTCCGATCGTGGCGCTGGCGGGACTTTCTCCGAAATACCCTGGTCCCTATCCCTATGACGCAACGGACGACCAGATCCAGGAGATTCAGCTTCGAGAGAGGCGCACCTTGTACGTTGGGATGACCCGCGCGATGGAAGCTCTCCTGGTGCTGGCACCACGGAATGGATCGACGCTCACCGAGGAGGCATTCGATTCAGCGTTCTGGGAGATCGAGCAAGGGCCGGACAGAGGTGCGTCGGATCTGCCAGGTTACATCCCTCCTCCACCGTCAGCCGGATTTCAGATTCCGCAGGCAGGTTCACGACGGTAGCGACTCGGGCAAACGCGCGTCGCTACCGTGCGGTGCCTCCTACCCCATCTGGCTCGTGTGCTCTGGCCGGAAGTACAGCACCACCCGCTCGTCGCCTGGCTGGCTCCAGGGGTAGCGGTCCTCACCCAGGTACTTCTTCGCCATGCTGTCGATGAAGGCGAAGTCCGGGTCCGGATCGATGTGATCCAGCGTGGCCCGGATCTCCAGGTAGCGGTACGGGTTCTCCGGGTCCACGATCGAGAAGGAGGCTCGCCCATCCTTCTGCACGTTGCGGAGCTTCTGGCGCGTCGTTGTCTGGCTGAAGCGCAGCAGGCCGTCCTGCATATCGAACCAGACCGGATTATTCTGCGGCTCGCCCTGCGGGCCCAGGGTGGCGACGTGCGCCAGCACCGGCCGGGTCACGAGATCCGCGTGCGATTCCGGAATGACAGATTTCTCGGTAGCCACAAGACACTCCTGCATGGGTGAACGTCGCCGACAGTGCGCGACTCTGGGCGTGACTATAGCCCGCACGCAGCATGACGCAGGCGTCTGGGGCTATGTCATGATGTGGGCAGGAAATCGTTGACGCGCGACAAGAAAGGCAGGCGCAAGCATGGGCGAGCGGCAGACCATGATCGGCAGCGCGACGCAAACCCGGCGCGCCGTGCTCGGAGCCATTGGCGCGGCAGGCATCACGCTGGTAGATGCCATCACGGGCGGTGATACGCTCCCCCGCGCGATGGCTGCACAGGGCGCCACACCTGTCCCAATGCTGCCGGAGGCGCAGCGGGAGGCTATCGAACAGATCGGCGCGAAAGCGCTGACCACCTACGACCTGAAAGCCCTGCTGATTCACGTCATTGCCGATGGCGAGCAGTTGGTGAGCGTGGCCTACGGCGAGTCGATGAACGGCGTCCCGGCCAGCCCGCAAATGCACCTGCGCAACGGCGCGGTCAGCATCACCTACATGTCCACCCTGCTCCTGCAGTTCGTCGATGACGGGCTGATCTCGCTGGATGACCCCATCGGAAAGTGGCTGCCCGATCTGCCGGAGGCGGATGCGGTCACGCTGCGCATGCTGGCGAACATGACCTCCGGCTACCCGGATTACGTCCAGAACACCACCTTCCAGAAAGCCTTCTACGACGACCCGTTCGCCATCTACGACTCCCAGCAACTTATCGATTACGGGCTATCCACCCCGCGCGTCTTCGCGCCCGGTGAGAACTGGGACTACTCCCACACCAACTACGTGATCCTCGGCCTGGCGCTGGAGCAGATCGG
>JALYWD010000485.1 GCA_030852885.1 Chloroflexota bacterium
TGAAGGCCACCCCACGCCGCAGGTCACCGATCTCCCGGGCAGGGTCACGCATGTGATCCCACCCCTCCGGGAAGATGCCCAGGCGCTCGCCACGCTCCACGACGCGGATGCCTTCCTCCAGCGCTTCCCGGTTCAGCGCGCTGGTAGTGGACACGGGTTGGAATGCCCCCGTCAGCCAGAGCGCCAGGCGTCGCCACCAGATGCGCTGCGCGGTCTCCGAGCCCAGGAAGACCACGCGCGGCAGGTTCGGCATGACATAGAGCAGCAGGAACCCATCGATCCAGTTGCGGTGCGGCCCACCGACCACGATCAGGGCCTCCCCGCGCGGGATTTGCGCGCGACCGGTAACCTCGACGCGCAGGCGAAAGACGTAGCGCGCCACCAGGCGGATGCCGATCATGGCGATCCAGGTCTGGATGGCGCGCGCGGTACGGAAGAGAACGTGTGCAGGCATGGTTCATCTCACCCAGGAGCCGGTTGATCCATGTATCCGTTGACCTGATGATGCCGCCATGCGCCGGGTCCTGCGCCCGTAGGAAGTACGGGAGTCTTCCCTACCTGCTGTGTGTACGAAGGTGAGCCAGAGGAACCCATATGTCACGCGAACCTGATGCGTCGCTGAGTCCTGTCCTTGACTACATCGATCGGCAGATCCGCGCCTGGATGGCCCCGCGTATGACGCCGGGGATTGCCCTGGCTATCACCGACCGGGAGGGTCTGCTGGCCACCCGCGGCTATGGGTACGCCGATCTCGCGGCCGGGACCCCGGTGACACCGGAGACCTGGTTCCAGCATGGTTCCATCGGCAAATCCTTCTCGGCCATCGTGGCGCTGCAACTGGCGGAGGAAGAGGTCCTCGATCTACAGGCCCCGGTCACCCGCTATCTTCCCTGGTTCGCGGTGGGCGGTGGTCATGCGCCGATCACCCTGCACCACCTGCTCACGCACACCTCCGGCCTACCGGCCGGCACGGACTTCTCGCCCGATCAGCGCTACGAGACCTGGGCCCTGCGCGAGGTGGAAGCCGCCGCGCCCGGGAGCCGCACGCGCTATTCCAACGCGGGCTACCGCGTGCTGGGGCTGGTGCTGGAAGCGGTTACCGGCCAGAGCTACGAGGAGATGGTGACGCAGCGCATCCTGCAGCCGCTCGGCATGCACGACACGCGGGCGGTGATCGACAACGCCATGCGCCACCGGCAGGCGACTCCCTACATCGATTACTACAACGACCGCCCGCGGCGGCCGGAGCATGGGTTTGCCCCGGCGCCGTGGTTCGAGACCAATTCGGCGGATGGCTGCATCGCCGGGACAGCGGCAGACCTGGCGACGTACCTGCGGATGCTCCTCAATGGCGGCGTGGGCCCGCAAGGACGCATTCTCTCTCCGGAGAGCTTCGCGCTGCTCACCGCGCCACACGCGGCGTTCCCCTGGGGCGACTACGGCTATGGCCTGATCGTGGGCGAGCGCAACGGCCGGGAGTTCATTGGCCATGAGGGCGGCATGGTTGGGTTCATCGCGGCCATGTTCGGCGATGTCCCGTCGGGCCTGGGGGTGGTGATGTTCACCAACAGCGTGCAGGATATGGCGGAGATCGCTTCATTCGTGCTGGAGACGATGGTTGCCGCGCGTGAAGGCCGCCCACTGCCGGAACTGCCAGCAGCCCCGGAGATCGATCTCGCGGCTTACGCCGGAACGTATCGGGCCGGAAGCGAGGTCGTTCGCGCCGACGTGGTGGAGGATCACCTCGTCCTGACCTGGGGTGATGTCCGCTTGCCACTGGAACATCAGGGCGTCGTGCCAGAGCCAGACCGGTTCCTGGCCTCCCACCCGGACTATGACCGCTTTCCCTTCCACTTCCAGCGCGATGATGATGGCGCGATCAAGGGACTGGCGTACGGCGCGCACTGGTTCCCGGCCGCTGGCTCCGCCGGCCCCACCACCTTCGAGACCCCGGCGGAGTGGGCCGCGTACCCCGGCCACTACCGCAGTCACAACCCCTGGAGCCCGGGTTTCCGCGTGATCCTGCGGCAGGGCGAGTTGTGGTTGGTCACCACCTGGGGCGAGGATCGCCTGATTCCGGACGGTGAGGGCTTCGTCGTCGATGCCGAGCCGGAAGGCCCGGAGCGCTTCGTCTTCGACACCATCGTTGATGGCCAGGCGTGGCGCGTGGGGAGCCCCGGCGGGGAGATGTACTATCGCTTCTTCACGGAGTAGCGGTTACCAGCCAGGCTGTTCGATGTGCCCGCCATTTCTCCGGACCACGAGAACGGGGCGCGGATCAGGTGATCCACGCCCCGGGAAAGAAGGGGATGAGGGGGAAGTTAGCTGGCGGGGACCAGGGCCGGGGTCTGCTGGCGCGGCGCCAGGTTCGCCGGGCGGCGGTGGTAGGCGATCAGGGCGGTAAGCGCTCCGATCAGCAGCGGCATGACCGACATCGCGCCACCGCCGACCGCAAAGGTGGTCCCGGCCGCGCCGATCATGATGATCGTCAGGCCAGCCGCCGCCAGGGAGGTCAGCTCCGGGCGGATCTTGAGCGCCAGCGGCAGTACCAGACCCAAGGCGCCCAGGGCTTCGCAGAGGCCAATGAAGCGGATGAACTCAGCGGGCAGCGGGAAGAGGGTGGCCAGTACTTCGTTTGAGGTGGTCACTTTCGAGAAGCCAACGAACAAGAAGAACACGGCCAACAACCCTTGCGCGATCCACAGTGCACGATTGCGATTCATCTCGGTGCTCCTCGCTCCTCAACCTGCCAACTGATCGTTGGGCGAATCCGTGCCGGCTCGGTTCGCGCCTCCCGCCCTCAGGGACGGTTCTGCCTAGTAGTCGTCTGGCGGGAACAGAAATCGACAGGCCGTCGTCAGCATCCTCAAGACGTGCCGAATCGGGATACTCCAGCGATATCTCATTACGTGAATGTGCTCTCTGGCATACACTCTCGCTTCTGACCTGACTGCCAACCGGCTCCCTGGGTGACGCCATGACGACTTTGCTGTTTGCTGGTTCCGTCTCCGGCCTCCCCCGGCCCCGCACGCCGCTCGTGGGACGGGAACCGGAGGTGACGCAGGCGCGCAACTGGCTGCTCTCCCCGGACCAGGCAACCCCGCTACTGACCCTCACCGGGCCAGCGGGCGTCGGCAAGACGAGGTTGGCAT
>JALYWD010000514.1 GCA_030852885.1 Chloroflexota bacterium
CGGCGACGGCCTCGCTGCCGCTGGACGAGGTTACGGAAAGTGCGGCGGAGGCGCAGGAGAACCGGCGAGCTTTCGAGCGCTCACGGCTGGAGATGATGCGCGGCTACGCTGACATGCGTGATTGCCGGAGGGACTACCTGCTCTCCTACTTTGGAGAAACCCTGCCTGCGCCGTGCCAGAACTGCGACAACTGCGATGCGGGCCTCGTCGCCGCTGTCCCCATACAGGAGCACCCATTCCCCCTCCAGAGCCTGGTGCAGCACAGGGAATGGGGCCCGGGGCGCGTCCTGCGCTACGCGGGTGAGACCATCCTGGTGCTCTTCGACACCGTCGGCTATCGCACGCTGGCCCTCGAACTCGTCCTGAGCAACGGCCTGCTCATGACGGCGTCGTAAGCAAGGATCGCGTCGATATTGTCCGCTATACTTGCGGCACTTCCACGAGCTACTACTGCAAACAAGAGGAGCGTCCCGCGTGTTCGATTTCGACGAGCAGATTCCGTTTGGATCAAGTGTGGAGTTCGCCGAAAATCCCGAGCCGCGCTGTCCCTGCCTGCTCCTGCTCGACACCTCATCCTCCATGCGAGGTACGCCCATTTCCGAGTTGAACGCGGGGTTACAGGCGTTCCAGGATGAGCTTGCGGCCGATCCGTTGGCGATGAAGCGGGTTGAACTCGCTATCATGACGTTCGGGCCGGTGAACATCGTGACGGAGTGGCAGACGGCAGACATGTTCGTGCCACCGCACCTGGTGGCCAATGGCGACACTCCGATGGGGGCGGCGATCGAGCGCGGGATCGAGCTCGTGCGCATCCGCAAGGAGACGTATCGTGCAAACGGCGTCTCCAGCTACCGGCCGTGGATCTTCCTGATCACGGACGGCGGCCCGACTGATCCGTGGCGTAACGCTGCTGCCCAGGTCCACATGGGCGAGGACGCCAAATCATTCATGTTTTTCGCGGTCGGCGTACAGGGGGCCGATATGGAGACGCTCGGCAAGATTACGTCGCCATCACGCTCACCGCTGAAACTGGACAGCTTGCGCTTCCGCGATCTTTTTGCCTGGCTCTCGAGTTCCCTCAGCTCGGTTTCGCGCTCCACCCCTGGCGACCAGGTGCCTCTGCAGAACCCCACCGCGCCCGATGGCTGGGCGTTCGTCGGCTAGCGGCGCGCCCTGGCGCGTCGCCCACGCGTCCGCTATCGGAACTGCCCACGTACGCACCGGCCGCGCGTGCCAGGACGCGAGCCATTGGGAAGTGCTGCGGGACGCTGAGGGCGAGTCAGTGCTGGTTGCCGTCGTGGCCGATGGCGCGGGCTCGGCCAGCATGGGACTCACCGGGGCTACGGTGATGTGCCAACAGGTGATCGCTGGCATGGCTGGCCTGCTGGCAGCGGGGCTGGGCGTGGAGGATGTGCGGCGTCAGCACTTCTCGGTGATCCTCGACGCATTTCAACTGGAGATAGCCGCGTTGGCAACAGCGCAGAGCCTGCGCCTCCGGGACTTTGCCTGCACGCTGGTCACCGCCGTGCTGGGCCGAGAAGCCGCCGTCTTCGCGCAGATCGGCGATGGGGGTATCGTGGTCGGGCACAGCCCACACGAATACCTGTGGGTCTTCTGGCCAGAAGAAGGCGCGCCGGAGGAGCAGGCCAGCTTCCGGGGCGAGTATGCGAACCAGACACGCTTCGCGACCGACGCCGACGCGCAGGCGCTCCTGGCGTTCGACTACGGTGGCCGGCGGGTTGAGGAGATCGCGCTCTTTTCCGACGGTCTGCAGCGGCTGACGCTCGACCTGGCTGGTATCGGCGCCCACGAGCCGTTCTTCGCGCCACTCTTCCAGACCATGCGCTCGCAACCGGCCTTCAACTCCGTTGAGGCGTCGGCATCCCTCGAACGCTTCCTGAATTCTCCGCGCGTCAACGAGCGCACAGACGACGACAAGACACTGATTCTGGCGACACGCCGCCCGTTGCAGCACGCCACAGTCGACAGCGTCAGCAGGCAGGCGTCAGGCCAGTGAGCCCGGAACTCGTTGATTCGTCAGGCCGCCGGATTCAGACGGGTGCGCTGCTCGGGAAGGGCGGCGAGGGCGCCGTCCATGAGGTTGTGGGACATGCCGGCGAGGTCGCCAAACTCTTTCACGCTCCGGCCACTGGTGACAAGGCCCTGAAGCTTACGGCCATGGTGGCCAAAGCGAATCCGCAGTTGCTGACTGTCGCGAGTTGGCCCACCGCGACGTTGCACTCGCGCCCGCAGAGGGATGCGGTTGCGGGCATCGTCATGCCTCGCATGAGTGGTTTCGCAGAAGTTCACCATCTCAATGGCCCTCGGAGCCGTATCGCGACCTTTCCCCACGCGGACTGGACGTTCCTGATCCACACCGCGGCAAACATCGCCCGGGCCTTTGCCAATCTGCATCAAACAGGTACCGTCATCGGTGACGTCAATGATCGCAACGTGCTGGTCTCAGCTCAGGGCACCGCGCGGTTGATTGACTGCGATAGCTTCCAGATTTCGTCCGGCAGCCGCGTCTTTCTCTGCCCGGTAGGGGTTCCCACTCATACACCCCCAGAATTGCAGGGGATGTCACTCGCGCAGGTCCGGCGCACCGCGAACCACGATGCCTTTGGGCTCGCGGTGCTCATCTTTCAACTGCTGTTCATGGGCCGTCATCCGTACTCCGGGATATACCAACATGGTGATCTTTCCATGGAGAACGCGATAGCCGAAGGGCGATTCGCGTATGGCGCCGATGCTCCCGGGCGGCTGATGGCCCCGCCGCCACATGCCCTGCCGCTGGAGGCGGTTTCCCCCGAGGTGGCTTCACTCTTCCTCCGCGCCTTTGTCCCTGCGGCATCCGGCAGTGCGCGTCCCTCTGCCGCTGACTGGACGCAGGCTCTGGACCGCATGAAGAGCTCGCTGGTGCGCTGCTCCCGGGTCCCCACGCACACGTTTCTGAATACGCTCGCGCTGTGCCCGTGGTGCCAGATCGAAGCTGGCTCGGGCGTGGTGCTTTTCGCGGTGGTTGTCACCGCACCCGTTACCGGCCAATCCACAAGCTTTCGCCTGGAGACCGTCTGGGCACAGATCACAGCAATTGCCTCACCAGGGCCGTTGCCCGCGATCCCACCCCAGCCCGGGCCCACGCCCGCTCCGCGTATCGCCACACTGCGCCAGGCACGGCGGAAACGCCGTCTCATGACTGGTGGCATCGCCGCGGTCGTGACCGGGATGCTCCTCCTGCTGCAAATGAGCGCGGGTGGGGCGCCAATCCTGGTGGCCATCGTGGTGCTGGCGGGAGCTGTCGGGTGGGACCGATGGCAGGATCGCGCCTGGCGCGAGAGCCGCTCAGCCGCGTTCTCGGCGCTTGAGCAGGTCAGCCGACAGCGATCATCCCTTGAAGCGCGGTGGAACACGTTGGGCCCTGGCCCTTTCGACGAGGCGCGGGACAACCTCGAAACCAGGGCGCAGGAGTACCGAGACCTGCCCAATCTGCGCACACGGGAGCTCCAGGTGCTGGAGCGCAATAGCCGCGCTATTCAGCTTCAACGCTATCTCGATTCGCGCCGCATCGACAATGCACGCATCTCAGGCATTGGGCCGACGCGCATCGCCACGTTGCAGTCGTTCGGGATCGAGACGGCGGCCCAGGTCAACCCCGCCGCCATTGCAGCCGTGCCCGGATTTGGGCCGCACCTGACCAGGACCATGCTCGATTGGCGATCGAGCATCGAGCGCGCCTTCGTCTACAACGCGAAAGTTCCCGTTGCCAAATCCGACATCGCTGAGCTTGATCGCAAAATCGCGCAAAAGGAAGCCAGGCTCGTGCAGGAGTTGCAGGCAGGGCCAACTACATTGCAGACGATCAGCAACCGGATCCTGGCTGCCCGTTCTGCCCAACACGCTGCCCTGCTGGAAACCGAGCGGGCGTATTTGCAAGCACAAGCCGACTACCTCGGGCATTGATTTTCCGACACCTGAGCATTTCAGGAATAGCCGGTATCTGAATCAATCACCCGTGTCTCAGCGGCACCTTCCGTCCTCCACAGCGGCCATCCCCGCCCAGACCGGGTATTTTGCATCGAATCAATGTTGCCCAAGATGGCACAGACTGCTCCACCGTGAGCCCATGGGTATTCCCCCATCCGCATATCGCCATATCTCATCAAAATGTGCCGAAAAATGTGTCCAAGGTCTTGCCAAGGGGGCTCTGGACCGTTAGGATCAGAGCAGATCGGCGCAGAGCTTCACCGGAGCTTTGCAATTGCA
>JALYWD010000515.1 GCA_030852885.1 Chloroflexota bacterium
CCCGCGCAATCTGTAGATCGCGCGGGCCTCACTGTTTCCAGCCCCGGACGGTTTCCCGCCCAGGGCTGTTCAGAGACTACTGGTACGGCACACCTGGAACAGCCGGCACCGGGATCAGCGGCGGCAGCGGGTTCACGGCGATACCGGCGATGTCGGAAGCAAAGCTGCCTGGCTCACCGAGCCCAGCCTCGCCAATCTCGACCACGTAATCGACGGACAGGCCAGCGTTGACCTCATCCTCGACCACATCGTAGACGCCATCAGTCACCGCGTGCGTGCAGGTGCTGATGTCGTAGTACGCCTGGCAAGCCAGCTGAACACTGGAAACCTCGCCGGCGGTCGGGGCAGCAGATGCAGCGCCCACCATACCGAACGGCACCGCGAGGCCCACCAAAGCGACGCTAAGCCGCTTGAACGAGACGTTGCTCATGACCTTTCCCTCCGCGACTCTCACCCCGAGCCCTAGATCGACGTGCAGGCAGCCCCCCGACCGCTGCTCGCCGGACGCTCAGTTACGCCCAGCGCATTGTACAACCTGATGGCGGGAAGGGGAACCCCCTCCGCCGGTCAGGTGGCCGGCTGCGTGGGTCCTGATTCTCGCACATTTGCGCGCAAGGCATACACGTACCCATCGTGACCACTCGCGATGACCATCCCATCGATCACCGCGACATCCGCCGTAATGATGTCCCCAGCCACGTGCCCCCACAACGTTTTGCCGCTCTCGGCATCAAGGGCCGTGATGGTCGGGCCGCTGGCAATGTAGACCAGATCGCCGGCGCTGGCCGGAGATGAGGCAATGGGATAGCCCAATGGCGTACTCCAGCGCTCCTTGCCACTGGCCGCATCGAGCGCTCGCACTGCCTGGTCCTCGCCGCCGATGTAGACCATGCCGTCGGCAACCGCGGGGGAAGAAGCCCCGCCCGCGTCAGCCCGCCAGATCACGGCGCCACTCTCCAGATCGAGGACGATGATCTCCGGCGTAGTGGTCACGACGAAGACGCGGTCGCCCACGATAGCAGGGGTGGCGTGCACCTCGGCCTTGAGCCGCGCTTGCCAGAACTCACGGCCCGTCTCCGCATTCAGGGCGGTAATCTGCCCGGCAACGTCCGCGATGATGAGTTTGCCGCTTCCCAGCGCCGGGGAACTGAAAACGAGGTCGCCGTCCGCGTAGTGCCAAAGCTCCTCGCCGGTCGTCTTGGCGAACGCCGTGATCGCGCCTTCCTGGGTCGCGGCGTAGACGCGGTCGTCGTCCACTACCGGAGAACAGCTCCCGGCAAAGCGCAGCGCCTTCCGCCAGCTCTCCTGGCCACTGGCGGCATCAATCGCCACAATGACGTAACCACCAGTTACGAACAGCGTTTCACCATCGAAGGCAGGGGTGCTGCGCGCGACATACTCATCAACATCGACGCTCCACTGCTCCTTGCCATCCTGCAACGAAAGGGCGACCACGCTTCCGCTCTTGGTTGCCACGAACACCTCGCCGAGGCCGACCACCGGGGAGGCGTACGATTCACCCCCCACGAACGCTTTCCAGGCGACCAGCGGGCGCGTAGTCGGGCCAGGCCCAGGGTTTTGCCCAGTGCGTGCGGCGTTGCCCCGGTACATCGGCATCGCGCCCGCGAAAGACTCGTCAAGGGTCGCTTCTGTCGCTACAGGAACGACTGGCCCGGCCACCTGTGGCGCTGGAGCCGGCTCTGGCGCGGCAATCGGCCCGATGGTCTGCATCAGGGCCGCGCCCACCACGACGGATGAGACCGTGAGCGCAGCGAGGCCGACACGCGCCATATTCTGGCTGTCGCGCCGCAGTTGCCAGAGCCCGGCAAACAGGGCCAGCAGCCCGACCCCGAATGCAGCCATGCCCAGGTGACTGCCACCGCCAAACCAGAGGGCCAGCCCGCACAGGAGCGCGCCGGTTATCAGGGTGCCGACGCCCTGACCGGTCTGGTAGGCCAACTGCTTCCGGCGTTCTTCACGCTCGCGTTCGCGCGCGGCCAGCAGGTAGTCTGGCAGGGTGAACTGCGTCTGGCGCGCCCGGGCCAGACCGCTCGGCGTTACACGGTCAAGAAATGCTCCGCACTCCGCGCAGAACTCGGCGGTCGGCGGGTTCATGTGGGAGCAGGCTACGCACCGTCGCGGCCGTGTCTCCATGAGCGGGGTCCTGTCCTTTGCCACGTACTCTGGCCAGCCTACCCCAACCGCCACACCAGGAACGGACTAGTGTGGCACCTTTGCCACGCAGATCGTCCACGGCAAGGAGCCGGTGAGTTCCGTCACCGTGAACTGCTCCCCCACCATCTCCCCAAACGCCGCCCGCGACCAGAACTGCTTGTGATCTGGGTCACTGCCCCGCGGCCGGATGTCGAGGTTCTTGCCACGCGCGACGTTGGCCAGGCAGAAGAAGGGCTCGTGCGGCACGCTGAGCACCACCGCGCGCCGCGCCACGCGGCGAAACTCCGCCAATGCAAGGCGCGGCAGATCGTCCGGCAGGTGCTCCAGCACCTCGAAGCAGCCGACCACATCCACGCTCTTGTCCGGCAGGGGGATCTCGGTCACGCTGCCTGCCACAAAGGTCGCGCGCGGGTTCGTTTCGCGCGCAACGGCCAATGCGCCTTCCGAGAGATCGCAACCGGTCAACTGCAGGTTGGGTAATGCCTGAAGTAGCAGCCTCGCGACGAACCCCTCGCCGCAGCCAGCATCCAGGAACTGCTGCGGCGAGAGCTGCACCACCTCGTCCACGATGCGGCGATGGAAGCGGTCGATCAGGACCTGCTGAACCGGGTTCCCCGAGGTGTGCTTGCGAAAGTTGCTCGAATCCAGTGCGTGCGTCTGCAGATCCATGCCTTCTCCACGGTAGGTGTTGCGTGCTATCAGCGCGACCGTGAGGTTGCCATTCTCACGAGCCGCAATCCACCCCAAACGACCGGGGTCACGATGAACAATGCCAAACGATAGGCAACCGCCGCCAGCAAGACCGGCGCACCGGGCTGCCCCTCCACCCCGGCCATTGCCGTCATCAAAGCCTCGCGTACACCCGCGCCCCCCGGCACCGGGCTGAGCATCCCGATCAGCATCGGCAGGCCCATCAGGCCAAGCATGAGGCTCGGAGTGGGGGTTACGCCAAACAGAGCGACCAGCGCCGCCATGACCGCGCTCTGCGCGCCCCAGAACAGCACGGTCAAGACCGCCGCGAGCGCCGCGAACCCCGGGCGCTGCGCCGGGGCCAGCAACAGTGGCCGCAGCCGCGAGACCATGCGCCGCCCGATAGCAGTTTTCCAACCGACAAGTGCAACGCCAACCACACCGGCTACGCCAAGAACGACGAGCGCCACGAGTGGGCCGGTTCCGGGCAAGATGTTCATGAGCAGTGGGCCGCCGCCGGTCAGGATCCAGGCCAACCCAATCAACGCCAGGGCGCCGGCATCGAGCAGGAGTTCCCAGCCCACCACGACGCTGCTTTGCATGGGGGTGAGGCCCAGATCGCGGACGGTGAGCGCGGCGCGGGTCGGGACGGCCAGGCCTATAGGCGCGGCGTAGTTCACGATGACCGAGGTCAGGAAGACCTCAGCCGAGGACATCCAGTGTGGCTGTCCGCCCACCAGGCGCACCAGGACGTCCCAGCGCAGACCCAGCACGAGGATGCTGCCGGCATACACCACCAGGATGGCCACAATCCGGCGAGGATCGGCTTCCCGCAGCGAACTGGCCACCGCCGCCAGGCTACCCTGCCTCCAGAGCGCGTAGGTGGCAATGAGGGCGGCCGCGATGAAGATGACCGGTGTCGGAATGGACATGAGCGGGCGGAGTGCGCGCCGCCACCCCGGCTCCGCCGTCACCCGCTCTACATTGGGAGGAGGGGCTACCGTCACAATGCCGCCGGGACGTACAACCCGGCTCGCTCCAGACGCTCTACCCCCACCCCGGCGACCTCGCGCAACGGTGTGGCCTTGCCGCGGCCCAGTTGCGCCTGCGAGCCGTGCACGAACAACTCACCCAGCAGGCCGATGCCGAAGAACTGCACACCAACGAGCACCAGCAAGACCGCCAGCAACAGCAATGGGCGGCCACCAATAGCCGCCCCCGTAATCAGCTTCTCCGCCGTCAGCCAGAGCCCGATCAGCACGCCAACCGCGATGGCCGCCAGGCCGGGGATACCCAGCATGTGCATGGGCCGCTGCCGGTACTGCGTCAGGAAGGTCACGGTCAGCAGGTCCAGGAAGCCCTTGACCAGGCGCGACCAGCCGTACTTGGAGCTGCCCCAGCGCCGTGCATGGTGCTTGACCGGGAGTTCACCCACCCGAAACCCCTCCGCGTTCGCGAGGACCGGGGTGAAGCGATGGAGTTCACCGTAGAGGCGAATGTTCTGGGTGACATCGGCGCGGTAGGCCTTGAACCCGCAGTTGAAGTCGTGCAGGGGAACGCCGGAGACACGGCGCACCGTCGCGTTGAAAAACTTGCTCGGCATCGTCTTGCCCAGGGGATCCTGCCGCCGCTGTTTCCAGCCAGAGACCAGGTCGTATCCGTCGTCGAGCATAGCGAGGAAGCGCGCAATCTCTTCCGGGTCGTCCTGCAGGTCCGCGTCCATGGTGATGATGATCTCGCCGCGCGCGATGGCAAAGCCGGTGGCCAGCCCCCGCGCCTTGCCAAAGTTCCGGCGATGCCGCAGCGCGATCACACGCGGGTCCCTGGCCACAAGCTCATTCATCACGCGCCAGGTGCCGTCCGATGAGCCGTCATCGATCAGCACCAGTTCCCACGTCACACCGAGCGGCTCGACCGCCGCCACAATCGCCGCGTGAAGGTCAGCGATGTTCCCCTCTTCGTTCATGGCCGGGGCAACGATGCTGAGGTAGGGTGCACCATCCTCACCGATGGCAGGTCGAGCGATCTCTTCGCTCAACCCAGGTTCAATGACGGGCGGGAGCAGCGTCAACGTCTCGGACGGGCGCTGTTCGTCTCGCGCTGATGGGCGATACGTCACGGGGAGACGTCCTTCCTGGCGGCATTCGCGCATGCATTGGCGGCATTATGCCGTGATCGGCGATTCGGCACCAAAAAGCGCACCGCATGGGTGTAGAGTTCACGCTGGGGAGAGCGGATCAGGGAGCGGCAGGGGACGCGTTGGGGCACGGGGGAAGCCAGCCTGGCAAATCGTTCGTATCGCGACGAACGCGGGCCCTGGCGCCTGCGGCGGGGATCGGCCTTGCCCTGCTGACAGCCTGCGGGGGTGGGCCGACGATGGTCGCACCAGTTACCAGCACGCCAGTTGTCGCGACCGTGCCGCCAGCAACTCCTGCCCCTGCGCCTGCTACGCCAATTCCGCATCCCTCAGGCCTTGGCGACATTCGCTGGTCCAGTGAGGCGACGACGTCCGCAACCCCTGCCGCGGGACTCACCCAACTCACGAGCGATGCTCCGCGCATCGTCGCCAACGTCCCGGCCTACGCGCTTTCAGCCGGAAGCCAGGTGAGCGCGATATGGTCATATAACAACACGTCACTGGATGCCTTTGCAACGACGCTGACGATTGACCAACCGCGGGCGGAACAGTGGCTTTCCTTCCATCTCACCCGTAACACCGAGGCGCCGTGGCCCACCGGAGTCTACGAAATCACCGTCTCCCTGAACGGTCAGGTAGCGCAGTCAGCGTCTATCGAAATGATTCCCTGATCCCTGATCTCGTCGTCAATTTGGCACACCGCAAGAGGCGGTGCTACGCTCTTGCCGTCGGATTCGGAAGCATTTCACCGCCCCGCCTGGAGAACTTCACCGACCGGCACCCCGTGTTCTCCATCGCCAGGGGCCATGACCACAGCAAGGCTGTGGCGTGCTCTCTACGGTGCCGTAGGGACAGGAGCTCACGAGTGCCAACCGGCGCATGTCCACCACCTGATAACGACCCCGGCGCCGGCGGCAACACCACCGTCACAGTCGCTCCCATGACCACGCCCTTCACCTGGCAGGATGGCCGCCGCCTCTGGCTGCTCGATGGCCGGCCGCGCAACTGGGTGCTCGCCGAGATGGTCTTCGATCCTACGACGTGCCGCTACCTCGAAGTGCGCCGCACCACCTACCGCTGGCCACGCGAGGCTGCCGGCGCTCTGCTTGGGCGCACCTTTGCCAGCGGCCAGGGCCAGGCCGAGAACGCTGCGCGCGGTCTGGTGGAGTGGGCGGTCAAGGCAAACGCCGTTCTGTAGAGGCAACGCAGCCAATGTACGCGACTCGCTCGCGTCCGGCCGCCTGTCCGCTGTGTCATCCTCCAACCGTGTCATCCTGAGCTCGTCGAAGGATCTCGTTCCGGGCCTCAAGGCCGGCCAGTTCTGCGCTCGCGCCCAACCACGCGTGTCATCTCTCGACTGCGCTGTGCGGACCGGGGACATAGGTAACACACGTGCGGAGACATGGGTAACACCTGATGCGGCATGCTGCCCTCCACGCAGGAGGGAGCCAGATGCCGTGGCAGGAGTGTTCCGTGGCGTCTGAACGAGCAGCCTTTGTGGAGATGGCCGGTGAGGAGGGCGCCGTCATCGCCGAGCTCTGCCGCCAGTTCGGGATCAGCCGCAAGACGGGGTACAAGTGGCTGGCCCGCGCCCAGACGGGGGAGTCGCTGGCCGATCGCTCGCGCCGCCCCCACACCTCGCCCCGCCAGACCACCGCCGACCTGGAAGCGCAGGTGCTGGCGTTGCGCACCCAGCACCCGGCCTGGGGTGGACGCAAACTGCACCACCGGCTGGTGGCCGCCGGGGTGGCGGACGTGCCAGCGCCGAGCACCATCACGGATGTGCTGCGCCGCGCCGGGATGCTGGCGGTCCCCCCGCCCCCGCCGGTGCTGCGCCGCTTTGCCCACACCGAACCCAACGCGCTGTGGCAGATGGATTTCATGGGCCACCAGCCGTTACGGCAGGGGCGGCTCCATCCCTGGAGGGGTGCTCGATGACCACTCCCGCTTTGCCTTGGCGCTGTCCGCCTGTCCCAATCAGCAGCGCCCCACCGTCCAGACGGCCCTCACGGCGGTCTTTCGCCGCTACGGCCTGCCGCAGGCCATCCTCTGCGACAACGGCAGCCCGTGGGGCGCGGCCGGACTCGGCGGCATCACCCGCCTGGAGGCGTGGCTGCTGCGGCTCGGCGTCGAGCCGTGGCACGGCCGGCCGTATCATCCGCAGACGCAAGGCAAGATCGAACGTTTCCACGGCACCATCGCCCGGGAGGTCTTCGCCCACCAGCCGCCGACCACGCTGGAAGCGGCGCAAGTGGCGTTTGATGCTTTCCGGACGAACTACAACTACCACCGGCCGCATGAAGCCCTGGCCAACCTGGTCCCGGCCAGCGCCTATTCCCCGAGCCTGCGGCCCTTCCCGGAGACGCTGCCACCGGTGGTCTATGACGCCGGAGCGCTCGTCTTCACGGTCACCATCCATGGCTCCATCAGTTGGCGAGGACACCGCCGCTTCATCAGCCGCGGCCGTGTGGGGAGTCCGTCGCCCCGCGGCCCACCGCGGACCCCGCCGTTTGGTCCGTGGTCTTCTGCGAACACCGGGTCACCACCATCGATCTGCGATCCCCCGAGGAGGTGTAACCTATGTCCCCGC
>JALYWD010000586.1 GCA_030852885.1 Chloroflexota bacterium
TCCAACGTGCGAGGCGCCATCCCCCTTGAGGTGTCGTCCTGAGCGAAGTCGCAGGATCTCGTTCCCCTCCCACCACGCTCCACTGGCGCCGCCCAACTTCGCCTGTCATCCCGAGGCACGAGGGATCTCGGCATCACTGGCCGCAATGGTTCGAGGTGGTCGCGTTACTGGCGTGAAGTCATCGGTGTTGGGTGATGCGAGAGGCCGAGATATCTCGACTGCGCTCAAGACGACACCTGTGGGAGGTGGTGGGAAGGGAACGGAGTGGGTGCGAGTGGAGAGGGACGACGAGATCCTGAGCCTGCGGGCTCAGGATGACAGATGAGGGTGGGCAGCAACTTCAAACCGCTGAGGCTTCTTGCTCGGCACGCATCTCCGCGCGCACTTCCGCTACAGCCATTGCCGTTTCCCGCTCAAGTTCCTCCGGCGGGACATCCCGAAATGCTTCCCGTATCTCTTGCAGAAAGTGATGCATCAACTCGCGCATTCGGCACAGCAGCCCCTTCCCCTGCGTTCGTGCACACGGAAAGGGGCTGCTGTGAAGGTCAAGCCCTACTCAATCCACGCCGCGTCCAGGAAGGGCCAGCCTCCCATCAGGCCGTTCAGCGGGTCATCGTGGACGTTCTCGCGGCCGAGGCCGATGGCCTTTTCGTTGCCGAGGCCGATCATGCCGACGTCCGTGTTGATCGCCAACTCCTCGATCTCGCGGTAGGCCGCGATGCGCTCCGGGGCATCAAGCGGTAACGCCTCGGCGCCCGCTACGAGTTCGTCGATACGCTCATTGCAGTAGCCACCGTCGTTGAAGCCGTTCTCCACGGCGGCGCACGTCATCCAGCCCGAGACATAGTCGTAGGCGTCCGGGAAACTGGCCGACCAGGTGTAAACCGCCATCTGCACCTCGCCCGAGCGAATGCGGTCGCGGAAATCGCCCCAGGTGCCCACCATGACCTCGGCCTCGATGCCGATGGCGGCCAGGTCGGCCTGCAGACCCTGGAGCGGGGCTTCGTAGTCCGGGCTACCATACAGCTTCACCCCGGTGACGCCATCGGCCAATCCGGCTTCGGCCATCAGGGCCTTCCCCTTCTCAGGATCATAGGGGTATGCGCTCACGAACTCGGCCGAGAACTGCGGCATGATCGGGACGTAGACGCCTTCCAGCGGCTCGACGGTTCCGCCCGTGCTCTGCGAGAAGAACTGCTTGTCGATGGCGTGGGCCACGGCCTGCCGCACCTTGAGGTCGTCAAAGGGCGCGTTGCGGGTATCCGTCAAGAGGCGAGCAGACACGGGCGTGGCGCCGACGCGGCGCGTAGCGGCGTACTGCTCGTCGTTGAGGACGTTCGGGGTTTCCGCGGCCGGGATGGTGTGGATGAACTCGGCCTCGCCGCTCTCCCAGCGCAGCATCTGCACCGAGGGCTCCACGTTCAGCGAAAGCTCGACCCGGTCCAGGTAGGGGAGGCCTTCCTTGAAGTACTCCGTGTGCTTCTCGAAGATGACCTGCTGCCCGGGGTCCCACTGCACGAACTTGAACGGCCCGGTGCCGATCACCACCGATTTGCCCCACTCTTCGCCGGCGTCGATCACTTCCTGCTTCGGGCTGATGCCATTCATGGTCATGGAGAGGATCGCGGGGAAGACGGCCTGCGGCACCTTCAGCGTCACCTCCAGCGTGTAGGGATCGATGACCTTGACGCCGGACAGCTCTTTGGTGTCGCCGGCGATGACCTCGTCATAGCCGACGACGTTCTCCATGTAGGTCTTGCCCCAACTGTAGACCTCTGGCCAGAGCTGCCAGGCCAGCGAGAAGGCGACATCGTCCGCCGTCATCTCCCGGCCGTTGTGGAACTTCACGCCCTCGCGCAATGGAATGGTGTAGACGAGTCCATCTTCGCTGACCTCCGGAAAGTCCGCCGCCAGGTCCGCGATAAAGGTGTTCTCCGGGTCATAGGCGTAGAGCCGGTTGAAGACGAGGCTGCCGGAGCTCCACCAGTCTTCACTCCCCTCCGCGCCGCCTGGGTCCATGCTGCGGATATCGCCCGAGCCAAGCAACCGGTACGTGCCGCCCGCCTTGGGAGTGGCGTCCTGCGCGCGCGCGATGCGGCGAGGCGCGGGCGCCAGGCCGCTCACGAGCAGCGAAGCTCCGGCCGATGCCGTCAGCAAACCACGACGTGACAACCGGGCCTGATGTAGCCGAGCGTTCATGCATGTCTCCCCTGATGAATTGTGCTTCTGCGACCAGCCGCGCCTCTCGCACCGGACGTGCGTCGGCCGCAACACGGAGGCGTGGCAGCGTGCCAGACGCTGTCGCAGAAATTGGTCGGTACCGCGATCCTATGGGCGCATCACGAACACGTCAAGTGACAAACGCAGGCTCCCGCCGTGTGCATGCCGCCGAGACGCAACTCGGTATCACTCATGGTCTTCATCGTCACGGTCACTGGTCACGAAGAGGTGCGGGGCAGCCACCGCGGCGGTCAGGATCCTGCCGGGTCATTCACCGGGCGGTCGGCGGCCGGCAGCCATACGGTACACGTCGATCCAGCGCCAGGCGTGCTCTGGACCCCAATCCGGCCGTGCATCTGCTGCACCAGCCGCTGCGCAATGGTCAGGCCGAGCCCTGCGCCTTCGTAGGGGCGGGTGAGCCCGTCCTGGCCCTGGCGGAAGGCCTCGAAGATGTAGGGCAACTGATCCTCGGCAATGCCAATACCAGTGTCCCGGACGTGGATCGCCACCTCATCGTCATGGCGACGCACGGTAATGTCGATGCTGCCCTCGGGGGTGAACTTGACGGCGTTCCCGGCAATGCTGCTCAGGACCTGGTGGATATGCCTGGCATCGCCAAGGACCTGGGGCGCTGGCGTGGGCAGATCACAGGAGACCCGCAAGCCCTTCGCCGCCATCTCCGGCGCGAGTTCCTGTACCACCGTCTCGATGATCGGCTCCAGATCGACCCGTTCCGGCTGAACAGTGGGTGGGCCACCCTCCATCCGCGAAACTTCCAGGAGCTGCTCGACCAGGGCGGCCATGCGGTGCGCGCCGCGGCTGATGGCCACCACATCGTCACGCTGCTGCCGGGTGAGCGGATCACTGCGCGGTTCCAGCAGGAAATCCGCGTACCCGATGATGGATTGCAGGGGTGTCCGCAACTCGTGGCTCATCATCGCCAGGAAGAGCGTCTTGCTTTCGTTCC
>JALYWD010000640.1 GCA_030852885.1 Chloroflexota bacterium
CTCCCGCCGCGCCCCCGACCGAAGAGCGCACCCGGCGCGAGAACCCGGACGCCATCACCATTGACGGCAAGGTAATTGACGCCCTGCCAAACGCCATGTTCATGGTGGAGCTGGAGAACGAGCACCGCGTGCTCAGCTACCTGGGTGGCAAGATGCGGAAGAACTACATCCGCGTGCTGCCGGGCGACCGCGTCACGGTCGAGCTCTCGCCGTACGATCTCACCCGCGGCCGGATTACCTTCCGCCACCGGTAGGTTCCCAAACACCCGCCGCGCTCCATGACGTGACGGAGCGCCGGGACCAAATGCACCGCTGACGCCGGGCGATTCCCGTGTCACGCGTAAGAGGCTGCGCCAGAAATGGCGCGGCCTTGTTGCGTTTTGCAGACTGTTAGCGACAGGCACCTCGCAAGTACCCCACGCGCGCAGTATCCCCACTTTGCAAACGCGCCATTTCGTGCGACATTGCGCACATCTAACACATTGATGCGTGTGGGGAAGTCGCGGGAGACGGGGCGTGGCGAAGCGTGGGTTCATGACATGGCGATGGTGCAATGGGTGGATAGTAATCGCGGTACTGGCGCTGCTCTTTCCCCAAGCTTTGGGTGTCTCAGCGCAGACGCCAACTCCTGCTGCTTCTGGCTACCGCGTCGATTCGCGGGGCAGTAACTATCAGGGCGCCTTTGCGGATCTGGCGCAGGACATTGATGCATTCTGGGAGGAAACATTCGCGGAGTTCGATGCCCCGTATACGTCTCCCGCAATCGTGACTGTTGATCGCCGTATCGAGACGGCCTGCGGACCAGTGGAGCCAATTCCCAATGCGCTTTACTGCCCCGGTGATCACACGATCTATCTCATGCCGGATTTCCTTGCCGACCTTGAACGTGACTTTGGTGACTACGCCCCGATGACGGTTTTGGGGCATGAGTGGGGACACCATGTCCAGGCGCTGCTGGAGGTGCCGAGCATGGACTCTGAAACGTTCGAGCTACAGGCCGACTGCCTGGTTGGCGTGTTCACGCGCCATGCACGTGACACGCAGTTGCTGGATGTTGGTGACTTCATCGAAGCACTGAACACGTCAGAATCAGCGGGCGATCCAATCGCTTTGCCGGTGGATTACCCCGGCGCTCACGGCAGCCCTGAAGATCGAGTCCTGGCGTTGACCGAAGGGTTCTGGCTCGGGCCGGCTGACGGGTGTCGGGCGCCGTTGCATTCGCCCGGCGGGGAGTCCGAAGACGCTGGCAGCACGGAGCCGACCTTGTTCGCACCTGGGATGGAACAACCCGTCCTCTTGCGGGCGCTGCCGCTGCCACGGCCCGGCTGCTTTCGGCCGCAAGACGGCGGCCTTCTGACATTCAATGAGTTGACGGATCGCTTCACGGACAGCTATGAGGCGCAGGACCTGCTGGAAGCCTGGAACTGGAAGGCGAGTGCAGTTCGCGAGTTCACCTGTGCTACCGCAGGCAATGATGAGGTGAACTGGTTTGAGACCGACGTCCACCGCTTTGGCGACGCCGCTCACGCGCATGAAGCTGCGGACTACTTTGCGTCAGTGCGGGCATCGGCGTACGGGATGCAAACCAGTGAAGTTTCGGGCATTGGCGAATACGCCGTATCACTGTCGGGATCAGCGCCAGATGGCGAGGAATTTACGCTTTACATCAGCCAGGGAGCCTGGCTGGCGCGCGTGACAGGCGTAAGTGACCGGGGCGATCCCGAGGCTGACGTATTCACTGTCGCCCGGGGGCTGCTGGCGGCTCAACCCGCAGTGGTAGAGCCGGGGCAATGGCCGGATGCAAGCGCGCCTGCCGCGAATATGTCGGCAACGTTTCTGCCAATCTTGCCAGCAGTCCCGCACGCTGCGTGCTTTGTTCAAGATGACCGCGGAGCATATCGCTTCCAGAATTTTGCGGACAAGATGGATGCACAGGGCTTTTCCGCTGAGGAGATCAGCGACATGGCCTGGCGCGACGGCGCCTTCGTCATGTTCTCGTGCGATGACGCCTCGTCTACCAAGACAGAGTACATCGACATCGTGATCCACAGCTTCGCAACAGAAG
Organism: Chloroflexota bacterium; assembly: GCA_030852885.1. GTDB lineage: Bacteria > Chloroflexota > Chloroflexia > Thermomicrobiales > UBA6265 > JACCXM01. Next base: position 2,066 of record JALYWD010000640.1, read on the forward strand.
ATGCTGCTGACGCTGTCTTCCCATTCGTGGAGGCATTCTATGAACCTGGCGACCACGAGGAGCGCGCATGTGACCTGGCAAGCCTGCTGGTGATTTGCGTCGATGGCCG
>JALYWD010000643.1 GCA_030852885.1 Chloroflexota bacterium
TGGCCATCCTGCTCTCTCTCAATCTCGCCTTGCTGAACCTGCTGCCGTTGCCAGCGCTCGACGGTGGTCGCCTGTTGTTTGTCATCATTGAGATCCTGCGCGGCGGCAAGAAGGTCGCGCCGGAACGCGAAGGCGTCGTTCACTTCACCGGGCTCGTCCTGCTCGTCGGGGCGATGGTGATCATCTTCGTTCTTGATGCGTTGCGCATCCACGAAGGCAAGTCCTTCCTGCCGTAGCGGAGCCAATCCGCGACGGCCCGTCCTGGAGTTTTCATGTCCCTGCTTGCACCCAGACGCCGTACCCGAGTGCTCCACGTTGGAAATGTCGCCATCGGCGGCGACAACCCGATTGTCGTGCAGTCCATGGCCACGGCCGACACCCGCGACCCTGCCGCGACCCTGCGGCAGCTCCATGAGCTAGCCGAGGCGGGTTGCGAGATCGTGCGCGTCGCCGTGCCCGATCGGCGTGCGGCCGCGGCGCTGCCTGACATCGTCCCGTACTCGCCGGTGCCGCTCATTGCTGATATCCATTTTGAGCACACCCTTGCGCTGAAAGCGCTGGAAGCAGGAATCCACGGCCTGCGTCTCAATCCCGGCAATATCCGCAAGACGGACGATGTGCGGGAAGTCGTGACCATGGCCAAGGAGCGCGAGGTCCCGATTCGCATCGGCGTGAACTTCGGGTCGGTTGCGCCCATGCCCGAGAGTTTCGTAGACGAAATGGCCGCGCAGAATGCCTCCCAGGTCGAACTGCGAGCCGAGTGGCTCGTGCGCTCCGCGCTTGGGCACATCAAGATCCTGGAGGATCTCGATTTCGGCCTGACCAAGGTCAGCCTGAAGGCATTCGAGCTCCCGGTCCTGTTCGAGGCGTATCGCCGCTTCGCCGCGCTGCCAAACGACTATCCGTTGCACCTCGGCGTGACCGAGGCTGGAACTCCCCGTGCCGGCAGCGTTCGTTCTGCCACTGGTATCGGCACGCTGCTCGCGCTCGGCATTGGAGACACGATTCGTGTTTCCCTGACCACTGATCCCGTGGAGGAAGTGTTTGTCGGCTTCGAGATTCTGAAGAGTCTGGAGTTGCGCCAGAAGGGCGCGACCATGATCGCTTGCCCGACCTGCGGGCGGGTCGAGGTGGATCTCTTCACGCTGGCGAACCAGGTTGACGAATACCTCGCCTCCGTCCGCGAGCCCATCCGCGTGGCGGTGATGGGCTGTGTCGTGAACGGGCCGGGTGAGTCGCGTGACGCCGACGTCGGTCTCGCGGCTGGCAACAACAAGGGAGTGATCTTCCGCAAAGGCAAGATCGTCAAGACCGTAGCCGAAGAAGACATGCTCGATGCGCTCAAGCAGGAGATCGAGCTTGTGCTTGAAGAGCGGCGCAACGGCACCGCCGAGGCGGAGGTCACCGGCCAATACCAGCCGGCCAAACCGTCACTACGCCTGACCCCTGTCTGATCGGCCCGTGGCAGTGTCACCAGCTCGCGGGGTAGTTGCCGGCCTCGCCGCCGGGCTGCTGGGCGGCAGCGCGGTCGCGTGGCACGCGCGGCACCGGGCGCCACACGACGTCAAGCTGCGCCACCTCCGCATCGGAGATTCTGCCGCTGGAGGGCCGGAACTTCGTATCGGGTTTGTCACCGACACGCACGTTGGACCGACCGTGAGCGCCGCCGACCTCGACCGCGCCATGCGATTGGTCATGGACGAGGAGCCAGACCTGCTGCTCCTGGGCGGCGATTACGTCTCGGAATCTCCGCGATATCTCCCGGAAGCCGCGAGTGTCATCGGCGGCTACACGAGCGGCCTGCCTCTTGGCGCCCTGGCAGTCTTCGGCAATCACGACTATGCCAACGACGCGCCGCGCATGGAACGGTTGCTCTCCAGCCAGGGCGTCCGCGTCCTCCGCAATGAGGCTGTGTATCTCCCCGGTCCAGACCTCTGGATCGCCGGGATTGACGACGCCATGCTTTCCGTGCCGGACGTGGCCGGCACGTTCGAGCAGATTCCGGAGCACGCGCCCGTCGTGGCGCTCTGGCATGAACCGGACCGTGCGGACGAGGTTGCCCCGTACGGAGCGCTACTCCAGTTGTCCGGGCACAGTCATGGTGGGCAGGTGCGGCTCCCGTATCTCGGGCATGTCGCTGCGCCATCAGGCGGCCGGCGCTACGTCTCAGGGCTATACAACGCGAGCGGGATGCTCGTCTATACGTCGCACGGTGTCGGCGCATACCGGCCTCCCGTGCGCTATCGTTGCGCGCCGGAAGTCACGCTGGTCAGCCTGCATCTTCCACAGGATCAACAGTTCACGGCGACACTGGGTTAGCGGCCTGGGGGCAACGAGTGAGGTCTGAGGGGAAGGTCAACATCGGGGTTATTGGCTGCGGAGTCGGCGTGCTGCACCTGCAGGGCCTGGCCAGGGACCCGCGCGTGAATATCGTCGCCGTCGCGGGGCTGGACGAGGCCCGCTGCCACGAACTGGCGAAAACGTATAACGTGCCGCACGTCTATCGTGAGTACCAGGAGCTGCTTGATGATCCTGATGTGGAGGCGGTCACGGTAGCGGTCCCGAACTCGCTTCACCTCCCGGTGACACTGGCCGCACTGGCGGCGAACAAGCACGTCATGGTCGAGAAGCCGCTTGCTCCAACCTCCACCGAAGCCCAGGAAATCCTGGACGCCGCGGCGAAGACGGACCGCGTGCTCGGGGTCATCTTCAACCGGCGCGGCCGGCACGATATGCAGATCCTGAAGGCACAGATCGAGAAGGGCGCGCTTGGGCGGATCTACCACGCCAAGGCGTACTGGATGCGGCGCTCCGGCATTCCCGGGCTCGGCACCTGGTTTACCTCAAAGGCCAAAGCAGGCGGCGGCCCCCTGATCGACCTCGGTGTCCACGTCATCGACATGGCGATCTGGGCGCTCGGGAACCCGAAGCCTACGCGAGTTTCCGCCGCCACTTACGCCGAACTCGGGCCGAAGGGCAAGGGCCAGTGGCTGGGCGGGAGATTCCCCTTCAACCCCGGCGAGACCTACGATGTCGAAGACCTGGCCACGGCCTTCATTCGCTTTGAGGACGGCCTGACGCTCCAGATCGATGCCTCGTGGGCGGCCTACACCAGCCACGGAGATGACTTTGGTCTCACCGTGCTGGGCAACGAAGGCGGCGCGGAAATCAGGGCGCAGGACTATGCGCAGACTGGAACACTCCGCTTCTTCGGAGAGATCGAAGGCGTGCCAACGGTCACGGAACCGAAACTCATGGAAACGCAGGGACACGGTGAAATCTTCAAGGGCTTTGTCACCAGCATTCTCACTGGCGCGCCGATGTCTCCCTCCGGTGAGGAAGGTCTGGAGCGCGTGCGCCTGATCGAGGCGATCTACCGTTCGGCCGAACTCGGCCGCGAGGTGGACGTAAATGAGGGAGCCGGTCCGCACTAATCTCGTAGTTGCCCGGAAGTATGGTTCAAGGGAGGACGACAATGACCGGCGTAGAACGCTTCGATGTTGCAGTAATCGGCGGTGGCACCATGGGGTCGGCCGCTGCCTGGGCGCTGGTCAAGCAGGGGTTGCGGCCGGTTGTCCTTGAGCAATTTTCCGTGGTCCATGACCAGGGAAGCCACAGCGGTGATACTCGCATCTTCCGTCACGCTTACGCTGAGTCGCCGGATTACGTGCCCCTGGTGCTGCGGGCGGACGAGCTCTGGCAGGACTTGATGGCTGCCACCGGTGAACTCGTCCTCAATCGCTGCGGCGGACTGGAGATCTCCGCGCCCGGCTACGCACACGCCAGCGCCGCGCGCGAAGCCGCCGACATCCACGGGCTCTCGTACGAGTGGCTCACCCCGGCTGAATCCCGGTCGCGTTGGCCGCAAATCGTCGTTCCCGACGACTGGGACGTGCTGTACAGCGACGCGAGCGGCTTCCTGAACGTGGAACCAGCTATCCGGGGCATGATGACGCTCGCGGAGCAGGCAGGAGCTGTCGTGAAGACCGGCACGCCAGTTACGGCCTGGGGCTATGACGGCGATTACATCTCGATCGACACCCCGTCAGGGCGCATCGAAGCGGACTCGGCGATCATCACGGCGGGCGCGTGGGCGGGGCGGGCGCTCCAGGATCTCGGTCTGCCACTCCACGTGCGGCGCAAGACCCTCTGGTGGCAGCGCCTGCGGCATCCTGAGCAGTTCACGCCCGGAAAGCTCCCGGTGTTCATCACCGATTCCGATATCGGCGGCATTTACGGGTTCCCATCCGTCGATGGCGCCAGCCTCAAGATTGCAAATCATCTTGAAGGCGAGGTCGTCGATCCCGATACCGTTGACCGCACGGCCCGTGAAGGTGAGAACGCCGACGTTGTGGCCCTGGCGGCCCAGCTCTTCCCGGACGCCACCCCGGAGGTGGTGAAAAGCGCGGTTTGCCTGTACATGATGACGCCGGACACTGACTTCATCCTGGACCGCCATCCGAGCCTGCCGAACGTGGCCATCGGAGCCGGCTTCTCAGGGCATGGATTCAAGTTCGCCCCAGCCATTGGCGAGGTCCTGGCCAACCTGGTGACTGACCCCACGTACCAGACGCAGGGCCGCTTCCAGTTGAGCCGCTTCGAGACTGCCGGGGTCGCCGGGTAGGCCTCCTACCCTCGGCTGCGCACGAGTGGGCTGAGCACGACCCGGCGTGGAAAACTGCGCACTCGCGCCGGGTCTCCTTCTGGCGAATCGGCGTCGGTCGAAGAACCCAGGTTGGTGACTGCATCCTCCGGGTAGGAACCTTCTGGCCAGGCACCGCCGGCTGCGGCCCACTCTTCAACGACCTTGCGCAGATCCTGGGTTGAAGCCACGAAGCCAGTCGCGGAAGTTTTCCGGGCACTCCCGGAGTCATTGACGGTGCCCAGGCCCTCGCGCAGATCGCGGACGAAGGCCTTCTCGCGGTGGGCATCGAATGCCGCCGTGAAGGGGAAGATGGCAGGATTGCGGGTCTGCAGGTATTCCACCACCCGGTCGACCAACCAATCGCTGTACCGATTCTCTGGATCGATTTGCGCCACAGGTTTCTCCGCGTCTGCCACGTCACCAAGCGACCAGCGTACACCAGGCCGCTGACCGTACCATTCTAGCCCTCTTGGCTCGAGCTGGGGACATCCCCCGGCACGATCTCGCGGCCGAAGCTGCCATTCAATTCGGATCGGACCATATGCCCATGACTGACCACTCCCCAGCCGTCTTGCGAGAGCGCCTGGCCAATGGCCTCGAAGTCTTCCTCGTGGAAGACCACTCCGCGCCGATTGCCACCTTCTGGACCTGGTACCGCGTCGGCAGCCGGAACGAACGACCCGGCCTTACCGGGATCTCGCACTGGGTCGAGCATATGCAGTTCAAAGGCACGGAGCGCATTGCCAAGGGACAGATCTTCGGTGATGTATCCCGGGTGGGAGGCACGCTGAACGCCCTGACCTCGCAGGACTGGACCGCCTACCACGAGACCCTCCCCGTCGAGCAACTCGATCTCTCACTGCGCATCGAAGCGGACCGGATGGCCAATTCCCTGTTCGACACCGCGGAGGTAGATTCCGAACGCACGGTGATTCTCTCCGAGCGGCAGGGATCAGAAAACCGGCCGGCTTTTGCACTCTACGAGGAAGTCTCCGGCACGGCCTTCCACGCACACCCGTATCGGCACATGGTGATTGGCTACGAGGGCGATCTGCGCGTCATGACACGCGATGATCTCTACCGCCACTATCGTCGCCACTATCACCCCGGTAATGCGTTCATCGTATCTGTTGGGGATTTTTCTGCGCCGGACCTTTTGAGCAGGATTGAGCGCGCTTTTGGCGACATACCGCCCGGCGAGCAGGTCTCCTGCGGGATCGGCGTGACGGAACCAACGCAGCCCGGCGAGCGCCGGGTGGAGATCCACAAACCAGCCGGTTCCCCGCTCTTCCGGGCAGCGTTCCACGCGCCGGCCGCCAGTTCGCCGGATTTCGTCCCGCTCCTCGTTGCAGAAGCCGTGTTGTCTGGCGGCGGCGGTGGCATGGGGCGCTCGTCACGGCTGTACCGCGCGCTCGTCGCCTCCGGGTTGGCGCGGGGTGCTGGCAGCGACATGAGCGTCACCATTGATCCCTATCTCTTCCAGGTCGCTGTGACAGGGCTGCCAGAAAGCGACTTGAGCCAGATCGAGCGTGTCGTGAATCATGAAATCGAACGCCTGCAGACAGACGCCGTGATTGAGGACGAACTGACACGCGCCAAACGCCAGCTCCTGGCCCAACTCACCTACTCAGCAGAGGGTGTGACCAACCAGGCCTATTGGCTCGGGCAATGGGAGATCGTGGATCACCTTGGCCGGGCAGCCGGTCTACCGGACGAGATTCGCGCGGTCAGCGCGGAGGACGTGCGACGCGTCGCCGGCGAGTATCTCGTGCCTCAGCGCAGCACCGTTGGCTGGTTGATTCCCTCCGAAATAGGCGGGACCGGCGGCACCGGAAGTATCGGCGCACCGACAGCCTTTGCTCCCTTTGGTCCGCTCAGCTGGAGCATTCATGGGGGAGCGCAGAACTCGTACGGCTTTGAACACCACGAGCTCAGCAATGGCATTGCCGTACTCAGCCAGGACCGCCCACACAGCCAATCAGTTGCCCTGCGCTTCCGTGTTCCGGCAGGCTCGATTTACGATGAGGACACAACCTCCGGGCTTTCGCACCTCACCGCCCGCGTCATGGGGCGCGGCTCCGCCGGGTTGACCTTCGAGGAAATCAGCGATCGCACCGACGATCTTGGCAGCTCGCTTGGCATAGACGCTGGCCGGCAGTTCCTGGAAGGGCGGATCCGCTGCCTGCGCGATGATTTGCCGGAGATGCTCGGGCTCCTGGCGAACGCCATGCAGCGTCCGGATTTCCCGGTTGACCAGGTTGAGCTCGTGCGGGCGGAACAACTTGGCGCGATCAAGGACGCAGGAAACGACACTCGAACTGTCTCTGACCGCGAACTGCGACGTGCGCTCTATCCGCCGCCGAATCCGCTCGGCCGGCCAACGCTTGGCGGGCCGGAATCAGTCACCCATCTGACCTCGGCCGACGCACGACGATTTCACGCTCAGTTCGTGACGCCAGAGCGCGCTGCCTTCGCCGTCGTTGGCGGGATTGGCAGCGGAGAGGAAATCACGTCGCTCCTGGAGTCAGCGTTTGGCGCATGGACAGCCGGAAGCGGAGCAACGGACCAGCCGGATCTCGGCCGCACGAATCCAATTGCGGAATCATTGGAGGTGGGTATCCCCGGGAAGAGCCAGGCCGACCTTGCGGCTGGTCTCGCCACCATTCCGCGCCTGCACCCGGATTTTGTCCCACTTGATGTCGCCAACCTGATCCTGGGCCGCCTCGGCCTGATGGGCCGCCTTGGCGCCGAGGTGCGTGACAAGCAGGGCCTGGCCTACTACGTCTTCAGCCAGATCGAGCCACGACGGGACGGCGCCATCTGGTCGGCCCGCGCTGGTGTCGATCCAGCCAACATCCAGCGGGCGCTGGCATCGATCCGAGCGGAACTGGAGCGGTTACGCCGCGAACCGGTCACTGAGGCGGAACTGGCCGACGCCAAAAGCTACCTGGTCGGCGTGCTACCCCTGGCATTGGAGTCACATGACGGGGTTGCGGCCACACTCCTCTCGCTGGAGGAATATGGACTCGGGCTGGACTATCTGGACCGCTACCCAGCCATCATTGCGGCAATCACGGATGAGGACATTCTTCGCGCCGCGTCGGCGCATCTCAATCCGGAGAAACTGGTGATTTCGGTCGCACGTCCCGCCTGAGATGCTTACGTGACGGCGCCTTCAGCTTGCTCGCGCCAGGGCTTCAGGTAGAGGAGAAATTCATTGGACCCGGAGCGCAGAACGCGGCTAATCGTGTAGCGCGTGTTCTGCGCGCGGTCCTGGTACATATCTCCGGCCTTGTATCGGCCCATGCGCATTTCGCGCGAAGACTTGGCCACGATTTCGAAGGTGGTACGGCGGCATGCCGCGCAGATCAAAAACTGATCGCGCTCATCGGTTAGCCCGGCGTATCCTCGCTGCACCAATTGCACATTGGGCGAATCACACCAGGGGCAGGTCCGAGCTATGGGCTGAGGCTCTGCCCGCTCCGTCACCTTCTACTCCGTGCTTGTCGCATCCGTGTCTCCAAAAAGTGTAGCAGCGAAGTCCCATCTGCCGGCCGGGGGTGCACGTGGTGGTGTGCGCCTGGAGCCGCCCCGTTTGTCGTGGCTGCGCGATAATAGCGGCGTCGGTCTACGGACAACTTCAGCGCCCGCGCAAAGGAGAGACCATGTCCCGGCGAGATGCCGCAAAGCCGAACGGCCCATCTGGCCAGGTAGCTCACGACCCTGACGCGCCCCGGCCCCTGATCATTGCCTCGAACCGAGGCCCGGTCACGTTTACTCGTCGGCCGGGAGGGGCGTTCGATTCGCGCAAGGGAAGCGGCGGCGTTGTCACCGCGGTGAGCGCGGTCGCGCGGGAACGCCAGCCAGTCTGGATAGCGGCTGCCATGACGGACGGTGATCGCCAGCGCGCCGCCGTTGCACGCGAGAATGACGAGCAACTCATCGAGTACGGAGACCCGGCGGAGTTCCGGCTGCGGTTCGTCGTTCCCACGCCAGAGGCGTACCACCAGTACTACAACGTCATCAGCAACCCGCTGCTCTGGTTCCTGCAGCACTATCTGTGGGATACGCCGCGCTCGCCAGACATTACACATGAGATCTGGGACGCCTGGCGCAACGGCTATGT
>JALYWD010000593.1 GCA_030852885.1 Chloroflexota bacterium
CATCGGACCTGCTTGGTGCGGAACGAACTCCTGCGTCACGCATCAGATACGACACATGGAGACACCAGGAGGGGATGGGCGAAGGTGACGCCGTGACCTTGACAGCGTCACGCGGCACCCGTAGCCCTGGCAACACTGCCAAGTATCCCCACCCGCAAGAGTTGGCATTCCTGGCACACTTACCCGGGCCACCGCGCCCGCCGCGCTCACCTACGCCACAGGCAGCACCTGTACGGACGGCTCGAAGTGCGGCGCAACCTCCGCGATCAGGCGCTCCATCTGCTCGCGCTGGTTCCAGCTCGTGATGCGCAGTGTCACCTCGTCGAAGCCCAGTTGCTCGATGCGCTTCAGGTGCTCCACCGCCTGCTCCGGCGTGCCGAGCGCCACGAATTGCTCCACTGCTTCCCGCGTGTAATTGGCGGTGTAGTAGACATCGAGATAGCGCTTCGCTTCCGCCAGTGCCGCTTCCCGGTCCGGGTTGAGATTGATGTTGTGGTACAGGCAGGTCTCGATGGTCGCCGGGTCACGGCCCGCCTCCACCGCCTGCTCGCGAATGTCCTGCAGCCGCCAGGTGAGTTCGTTCGGGTCGAAGAGCGCTGTCTGCCACCTGTCGGCATGGCGCACCACCCGGCGGTGGGTGCGGCGGACGAGCTCGCGGTCGCCGCGCGCGTTGTTGGCGATCCAGATCGGCGGCCGTGGTTTGGCGGCGGGCTTCGGTTCGATGGTGAGATGCTCGAACTGGTAGTGCTGCCCGGTATAGCTGACGTCGTCCTGCGTCCAGAGGAGCTTGAGCATCGCGATCCACTCGCTCAGCCGCTCCACACGGTCCTTGCTGGTCACCCCGTAGATCGCCGACTCCACCTGCCCACCCTGCTGCTGCACGATGCCCGTGCAGGCCACCATCACGGTGCGGCCTTCTGCCAGTTGGTCCAGGCTGGCCCATTGATACGCTAGCTGCACGGGGTCCCGCAGGGTAAAGCTGGACATGCACGCCGGTCCCAGGCGGACGTGCCGGGTGCGCGTCGCCAGCCCGGAGAGCAGCACAATCGCCTCCAGGCGCGGCTTGCCGAAGAGGCTGTCCCCCACCCACACCGACTGAAAGCGCCCGGAATCGTCCGCCAGTTCGGCGAGTTCGAGCATTTCGCGGTTCGTCGTCGCTCCGAAGAGGACGCTGCGGTTGCCCAGCGTGAAGCCCAGTTTCATGCAATACGACCCTTCCCCGGATGGTGACCAGACATCACTATAGTTGCATATCTTGATCCAGAAGTGCACTACTATCTCTGTCTGCCATGAAGCAGCCTCAGCCAGCGGCACGCGCCGCTGGCTGGCCAGGCCCTATGCGGTGATGAAAGGAGAGGATATGTCCACATTCCAGCCGGACGGCTGGTCCTTCCGGGCCAGGCTCGGCGTGTTGACCCCGCACGCAGCCATCGGCTCCGAATCCGAGCTGGCAGCGATGGCGCCCGCCGAGGTCTCCATCCACGCCACGCGTGTGCCCCTCGGCGTGATGCGGGCAGGCGGCCTGATGGATCCCACTATTGCCACGGACCCGGTCGGCGCGTTCGTCGATCCCCCGCTCATCGATGACGCCGCCGAACTGCTGGCCGCCGCGCCGCTGCACGCCATCGGCATGGCGTTCAATGCGTCCAGCTATGTGCGCGGCAGGGCCCATGATGCGGAACTGCGACAACGGCTGGAGCAGCGCACGCGCGGCATTCCGGTGGCCATCACCAGCGACGCCGCCGCCCTGGCGCTGCGCGCGGTGGGCGCAACGCGGGTGGCCCTGGTGGACCCGCCGTGGTTTCCGCCGCACCTGACGGCCCTCGGGGTGGCCTACTTCCAGGATCACGGCTGCGAGGTCGTCTCCGCTGGCTCGGCGGCGCTCCCGTCAGAGCAGTTGGCCATCAACCCGGGGCAACTCTTCGCCTGGGTGCGCAGCAACACACCTGACAGTGCCGAGGCTGTCTACATCGGTGGCAACGGCCTGCGCGCGGTCGGCATCATCCAGGCGCTGGAAGAGGAACTGCAGCGGCCAGTCCTGACCGCGAACCAGGTGCTCTTCTGGAACCTCCTGCGCCTGGCCAGGACGCGTGTGGCGGTCACGAACTATGGGCGGCTCTTCGCGCTGGAGCTCCCGGCATGACGACCTGTTCACCGGTCCTCCAGAGCAGAATCATTGACCATGAGCCGGAGTCAACTCGCCTCCTGGCTCTTGCTCTCGCGATGTTTGTCCTTTTGTCCCTATTCTTGACATTGTTAATCATGAACTTTAGTATGTCGTGGCGCTGGTGACCGGAAGGCCGGTTGACCAGGCCCGTCTTGCTATCGTTGGTAACCCTGGAGACCCTGATGCCTGACTACCTCGAGCGACCCGTGAGCCGTGCGCGACTCACGGGCCGGTCCCTCTCCCGCCGCACCCTGGTCCAGGCCGCCGCTGGCGCCGGGTTGGCTGCCGGCGCCGGGCGCTACCTGACGCGGAACGAGGCCGCGGCTGCCGCGCCTGAGGGGCGCATCGTGATTTCGCTCAACGCGGAACCCTCGACGCTGGAGTGGTGGAACGCCTACAGCATCGACGGCCATCCGATCCTGCGCAACGTCTTCGAGGCGCTGCTGAACCGGGACCCCGCCACCAATGAACTGGTGGGAGAGCTGGCCGAATCCTGGGAATGGACGGATGACCGCACGATCCGCTTCAAGCTGCGTGAGGG
>JALYWD010000661.1 GCA_030852885.1 Chloroflexota bacterium
CCCAGCTTACCTGACGATTGTCTTGCGAGAATACTTCCCATGGCAACAGAACAGACGCGCGATCGTTGGATGGTTGCTGCTTCCCCCTGTTCTGTTCGCGGTAGGGGTTGGCTGCCTATTCGCCGTCTATCAACTCCGTTTTGGACACGGACCAGACGTGCAGGCGTATGTCGAGGTCGTGCTTTCTTTTGGTGGGTCCCGAGTCGGCCAGACCTCTGGTTTGTTTGAAGCAACAGATTTTGCCGAGACCGCGTTGGTCATCGTGTTCGGCGTCGTCTTGTTTGCCCTTGCAGCGGCGATGCTGGCCAGGAGCAACGCCTGGCGTGACTTACCGCTTGCACTTGGGTTGCTGTTTGGCATGTGGGCATTGTTGGCCCATCCAGTTTCCCAGCCATTCTTGTTTGCCCTCTATCGCATTTTGCCGTTCCTGTTGCTAGGAATGGCAATCATCCTGGCGTCGACTTCGCATAATGGTGTTTCGCGACATACGGACTGGACCAGCTTGTTGCGGATGATGGTGGTGCCGGTACTCACCGCGATATTGGTAACTGCGTATGCAAATCTCCCTGAGATTGTTTATTACACCCACGCTATCCGGGATGAGCCATTCCTGGGGCGCGATGTAACGGCTGGGTTGCCATCCGTTGAGCCATCTCTACAGCAACTCCTGACCGCAGCGGACGTTCGTCCGACCGATCTCCTGTTCTACGAAGGGACAACGTACGGGGAGATGCTGCCAGTTTGGCAACCATTGGGAGAGCCACCGGTGATTGTGAGCAAGCAGTGGCTTGCCGGGCCTCTGTCGGCGATGGTCTACCTCTCGGATGATCGAAAACAGACGTATTTGGCGAGATCTGCAGATCGTCAGAGAGGGGGTGGTTGGCTCGTTGAGCCGAGAAACCGGGAACGCCTGCAGTTTTCCCTGGGGCCCTGGTTCTTCGAGCAAGTCAATCGCACGCATATTCCGACGAAGTTCGCCTCAAATGATGAGTGGCAGCTGATCTGGTTTGAACCACGCCGTGCTGATGCAGGGTTAGAAAATCCGCTCCATGCTGTCGAGTGGGGACCCGAGTCGACGGAGGACATCCGCATCAACGGCGAGAAATTGACATCCATGGTTCTGCCCGCAGTGTGGGGAGCCTGGGGGCCAGAATGGATACGGGGAGCGGCGGGGCAACCCGGGCGCTGTGTGGCTGGGAAAGGGACTCTCCGAGTCTTCTCGTCCTCGCCGCGCCGAGTCGCGTTGAAGTTGAAACGGACTGGATTGACGTCGCCGCCATTAACCATTCGCGTCAACGACAGTGGGCGAGCTCGGCAAGGAGCCGACTTGGATGCCGCGACGGTATCGCTGAAGGCTGGCTGGAACACGATTCGAATAGCTCTTGCAAATGAAGAATCGAACGAGAAGATTGGCCCCGTGAGCGCGGAATCGTGCGACGCCGGTACGTTCGCCCATGGCGTTTTGCAGGTTGACCGGATTGATATCCGGACGAAATGATCGACAGGCGGCCGAGGAATCGTCCATTAGCTACTCAGGCCCCTTCCACCGAGCCATGGCGAAGATTGATGTACCCAGCGGCAACTGCTTGCGATTGCGAAATGCCCAATTCTCTTGACGGAGTGTCCAGTAGAGAAGTTCGTTGAATACCGGCACGATTTTGAGATCGCGTTCAACGGTGTCAGCACCCCGTCGTCGCCCAAGCCCGCGATACAGGCGCATGATAGGGTGCAGCGGCATCATGAAGTGGGAGATGTACTCTACGTCAAAGCCGCTAGACGTGAGCTTCTGTTCAAGCTCCGGCAGCGTGTACCGGCGAGCATGGTGAGCGGCCTCGTCGAAATAGCTCCAAAGCGCTGGATCCGCAGGAACAGTCAGAAGCAACATGCCATCCGGTAGCAAGATTTCGCTCATACGGCGCAGGACGCCCATGTCATCCGGCAGATGCTCCAGCACGTCGAACATGCCAACAACGGCAAACTCCTGGCCGAAGGGTGGACAGTTTGCATCCCCGCGCACGAGTGTGCAGCCGGTCCGCGCCCGGGCAAACTGCAAACCCTCTTCATAGAGATCCAGCCCGACGACTTCCCCTCGGGTACACACGCGTTCAAGCACTTGCAGCACAGAGCCAGAACCGCATCCGACCTCCAGTACGCGAAAGCCGTCTGGAAGATCGGAGGTGACCTCTGCAACGCGCTCTCCGATCATTTTGTTGCGAGCGCGAAACCATGCGTGGCGCTGCTCAATTGCGACAAGAGCGCCGAAGTGATGGGGATCGAATGTTTGCATGGGTGCTGTCTCCGGGCGGCAGCCTGCCTTTTTCGCGACGTATCGAGTGTTGGTTCCTCAAGTCACCTGTGGATGGAGATAGACGCCGAGACCGCCAATGACATGTAGGAGGAGCGCAAGGTAACAAACGACGGCCGATGGTGATGTGGAGATCGTGCGCCATCGAGCCGTCCCTGAAGTGAGCGTGCGCTCGAAGAGCAGAAGTGCTGACACCACGAAGAGCACCGAGAGGGCAATCTGCCCACTCCACGTGTAGTTCCCAGGATGAAAATTCGGAGACTCGGCGAGAAAGTACGTAAACAGCAACCCAACGCCCATCTGGAGCCAGGCAAGGAGAAACCGCGGATCTGCGCGGATTGTAGAGAAGTATCCAGCGGCCACCGTCAGCGGGAAGAGGAGTGAAAGTCCGAGTTTCAGGGCTAACCAGGGGATGGCGGCAGTGGGGCTTCCAAAGGCTGTTTGAAGATAAATCATGACCTGAAGCGGAGCAATAGACACGCCCGTACCTGTCCCAGCGGCGCCCTGTTGCAAGACGAGGTACGTCGAAAAATAGACCCAGGCAATGGCCAAGAGCGTAGGAACGATAACGCCTGCTACGAGAATGACCGATGGAGCACGATCTTGCGGACACGCCAGCGCAAGCCGTCTGCCGTCCTGCCTGGTGATCACCACACCTGGCAATTGCCCTTTCCACCAGAGGAGCACCACCAGCGCGGGCAAGAGCACCATTGCGAAGCTGGGCTTTGCCAGAACGGAAAGTGCTGAGAGGAGAGCGAGTCCAACCGCATAGCGTGGGACATGCCCGGACGCGCCTGTGAAGAACACGCGGATGACAGCGAAGAATGTCAACAGGGCGAGGGGTTGCAGGACAACGAGCGTCTGAGATACGTAGATGTTCGGGACCAGGTAGCCCAGATAGTTGTTGCCCGATGGCCAGGTCAGGAATGAGACCGCACCGGCGAACATCAAACCGATCGATAGGCCAATGGTCAGAACCGCGTCGGACACGAGATCGCGAGAGCGAATCGCATTTCTCACCAAGGTCCAGATAATCCCTGCAAGCAGGAGCCGATAGATCAGGAGTACAAGGACGTTGGCGAATTCCCACGAAACCGGAACAACAGCATGGGCAGCGATTGTGGAGACATGGAACAAGAAGTGCCCCGGGAATAGCACCCCGGTTTCCGACATTATTTGCGCAAAGGTAATATGAGCGAGCGTATTGGGTTCCTGCATGACAACGAGATGGACGAAGGGGACTGCCCATATTCCGATAGTGAGGACGGCAAGCATGCGGAGTTGTACGGCTGGAGACCAATGCCAGACGCGCCCCGCAGCACCCGACGCCAACGTTTCCTGACTCGCCCCGCCTGCGGTTATGTGCTGGGCTGAAGCTGCGGTTTCAGGGGGTGAAGGCAAGGATTGACTCCACTACGTACGCGAGATCTTCACTGGAAAGGTCATTGAAGAACGGCAAACGTAGAAGGCGGTCGCTCTTTTCCTCAGTGACTGGACAATCGCCTGGGGCGCCGCCCAGAGAGATGCCCATTTCGGACAGATGGAGTGGTACATAGTGAAAAACGGCGAGTACCCCCCGCTCGCGCAAATGGGTTATCAGCCGTTGCCTAACCGCAAGCGAGGGCAGCATCAAATAGAACATGTGGTAGGCCTGATCGCACTGGGCGGGAACGTGCGGCAAGCCAACCCCGTTGGTCGAGGCCCACTCCGCCAGGGCGTCTGCGTAGCAGGTGAAGATTTCACGCCGGGCTGTTTGAATGCAGTCGCGCGATTCGAGTTGAGATAGGAGCACGGCAGCCAGAATATCGGAGGGTAGATAGCTGGAGCCCAGCCCGACCCAGGTGTATTTATCGACCTGACCACGGAAGAACCGGGCTCGGTTTGTTCCTTTTTCCCGGATGATCTCTGCCGTCGCAATGTATCGGTCGTCGTTGATGAGGAGCGCGCCACCCTCGCCGCACGTGAAATTCTTGGTTTCGTGGAAACTTTGGGTCGCGAGTTGGCCAAATGTCCCGAGTAGTTGCCCCCGATATCGGCCGAACAAGCCGTGTGCGTTGTCCTCGATAACGACGAGCCCGTGGCGTGCCGCAATATCCAGGATAACGTCCATTTCGCAGCCAACGCCGGCGTAATGCACGACGACGATGGCTCGCGTTCGCGCCGTGATATGACGCTCGATCAGGGATTCGTCGATATTCAGG
>JALYWD010000697.1 GCA_030852885.1 Chloroflexota bacterium
TGAAGACTGCGCGGCCGGTCGCGGCGTAGCGGAAACGAAGTCGTGGAAAGGCAGGACGTTCACCTTCATGGATGAGCGAGCAACGCGGATCCTGGACGAAATCACGCCTGAGCGAGTGGTGGAGATCGCGTCAGAGCTGATTCGCATTCCCAGCTTCAAGACCGAAGAGACACCGCTGGCACGCTGGCTGGACGGCTATCTCACCGAGCGCGGCTATGAGGTCGAGCTGCAGGAAGTCGAACCGGGCCGCTTCCAGGTACTGGCGCGACTGCGCGGCACGGGCGGCGGCCAGACCCTGATGCTGAACGGCCACCTCGATATCGACCCCCTCTCGCTCGGGTGGAAGCATGACCCCTGGGAACCAGCAGTCGAAGGCGACCGGCTGTACGGCGCGGGCGTGATGAACATGAAAGGCGCGGACGCCGCCATGATCGCCGCCGCGGAAGCGGTGCGGCTTTCTGGCGAGCGGCTGCCGGGCGATGTGCTGCTGACGTTGGTCGTTGGCGAACTCCAGGGAGGCGTCGGTACCGTCCATCTCCTGAAGGAAGGTGTCACCGCGGACGCCGCGATTGTGCCGGAGCCGTACGGGACAGATGCCATCGTCACGACGCACGCGGGCGTGACGGAGATGGCCATTTCAACGCTTGGGTACTCCAGGCACATTACGGACCGTACGGGAGCAGTGGACGCCATCGCCCAGATGATGAAGGCGATCCCGGTCATCCAGAACACGCGGTTCCGCGCCAACGCGGACGAGCGCCTGCCGGCACTGCCGCTCGTCAACGTCGGCGGCATCATCGGTGGCCGGGGCCGGGATCATGATCTGAAGGGGCCGAACTTCACGGCCGACTACTGCACGGTCATCGTGGATGTGCGCTATCCGCCGGGGCAAACCGCCGCCACGGTTGAGGATGACATCCGCGCGAGTCTGGACGCCCTGGCCGCTGAGGATCCGACGTTCCGCTACGAGATTGAGCACCCATTGCCAGAGCGCTTTGCTGCGCTGACGGTCGTGATGGAGCCGACTGATATTCCGCTCGACCATCCCTTTGTGGAGACGGTCCTGACGCATTACCGGGAAGTGGTGGGGCGAGATCCCCTGGAAGTCGGCGTCTCGCTGCCGATGTCCTACGCCGGGAACGACACGGCGCATCTCTGGCGGGCGGGGATCCCGTGTCTCCTCTTTGGCCCGAGCGGCGGCTGGGACGAAACTCCCGAAGAGCCGGATCAGTACATCCTGATCTCGGAAATGGTGACTTGCGCCAAGGTAATGGCGTTGACCGCGCTGGATGTTTGCCAGCAACCGGCGCGGACATGACAATTCACGTGGTCCGCTGGCAACGAAGCGAGAGCAGGCTGGGGTATTTGGCCCCCTGTCTCGGCACAGGCCGCATTGTGCGGCTGGAAGGATGAGCACCGTGAACGAGAACATCGCGAGCGTGCGTGCGAGAGGAGTCGGGCGGCGAGACCTGCTCAAGGGCCTGGCGGCACTGGGCGTGGCGGCTCCTCTGGCCAGCGCCGGAATGGCGCAGGGCGGAACATGGGTGGCCGCGCAGGACGGCACGCCAACTGTAGCGCGAGGCAACCCGGGCGGGGCAGTGGTGGTCGGTGTCTACCAGGAGCCGAACAGCCTCAACTTCTTGTTGACGGGTGGGCCCATCTCCTTCTCCAGCATGCAGCTCAGCCCGCTCTTCGAGCCCATGATTCGTTACGACCAGAACGGAGAGATGCAGGCCCGCTTGCTGACCGAGATCCCGACGGTCGAAAACGGCGGTATCTCCGAGGATGGCCTGACCTACACCCTGCACTTCCAGCCGGGCGTCACCTGGCACGACGGCACGCCGTTCACCGCCAATGACTTCAAATTCACCTGGGAATGGATCATGGATCCCAAGAACCAGGCGCAGGCGACGGCCGGCTGGACGGAAATCGAGTCGGTCGACATTCCCGATGACAACACGGCGGTCGTCACGCTCAAGGGCCTCTACCTGCCATGGATGGCGGAAACGCTTGGCTGGAACCCGCTACTACCCCAACACATCCAGAGCACGATGACCACTGAGGAGTTTGGGCGTAACCCGGTAGGCAATGGCCCCTTCAAGTTCGTGGAGTGGGTGCCGGGCGATCACATCACCTACGAACGGAACGAGAACTACTACCGTGACGACAAGGCCCTGCTTGACCGCCTGATCTGGAAGGTGGTGCCGGACCGCAACACGGTCATTGCCCAGGCCCGCACCGGCGATATCCAGATTGGCGTGGATTACACCGAGGCGCAGATTCCGGAGATGTCCAACATCCCCGGGGTCACGCTCGAGTTCACGCCTTCATCCAACTACGAGCGCTACCACTTCACCATGGTCACGCACGATGATGCCTCCGTGCCGCACCCGATCTTTGGTGACAAGCAGGTCCGCCTGGCACTGGCTCACGCGCTCGATCGGCAGACGATTGTCGACCAGGTGCTCTTTGGCGAAGCGGAGATCGCCAAGAACGAGCTGGACAACTCGCCGTACGAGAACACCGATATTGTCCCGCTCGCCTACGACCCGGAACTGGCGAAGCAACTCCTGGACGAGGCAGGCTGGGTTCCCGGCGCGGATGGCATTCGCGAGAAGGACGGCGTGCGGCTCAGCTTCACGCACGGCACCACCTCGGGAAACCAGACGCGCGAGACGATCCAGGCGCTGGCGCAGGCCAACTGGAAGGACGTCGGTGCTGAGATGACCATTGCGAACCAGCCCGCCTCGAAGTTCTTCGGTGGCTTCAATGATGGCGGCGGGTGGTTGGACCGTACCATCGACATGGTCGGCTTCACGAACGGAATGGCCAGCAGCGACCCGAACCTGCGCCCCTTCTGGCACACTGAATCGATTCCGACCGTCGACAAGCCAGGTGGCTTTAACCACAGTGGCCTTTCCAACCCGGACCTGGATGTACTTCTCGACGAGCAGATCACCGAGCTGGACGTGGCGAAGCGCACCGAGTTGCTGAAGCAGGCCCAGGTGATCATCCACGACGAAGTCCCGATGATTCCCATGTATGACCGCGTGGTCATCAACTCAATCGCGGACAACGTCAAGGGTGTTCACACGAGTCCCTTCGGCAGCATTTCCGGATTGGTCTGGAACGTCGAGGACTGGTCGGTTAACTAAAAGCCAATGGACCGGGGTGGGTCACGGGCCCACCCCGGTCAGAAAGCGTGAATCCGCGTGGGTCAATACGTGGTGCGGCGCATCCTGCAGGCGGTGCCGCTCCTCTTTCTCATTTCCATCATGTCGTTCATGCTCATCCGCATGAGTGGCGACCCCATGTCGATGTATGCGCAGTCCTCCTCGCTTACCCAGGCAGACCGCGAGCGCATCATCAAGGAGCACGGCTGGGACAAGCCAAATATCGTGCAGTACGGCTACTGGTTGCGCGATGTCGCCCGGGGTGACCTGGGCAGTTCGCTCTACACCTACCAGCCCGTGACCCAGATGATCCTGGAGCGGTTGCCCAACACCATGATCCTGATGGGC
Source organism: Chloroflexota bacterium (assembly GCA_030852885.1). Classification (GTDB taxonomy): domain Bacteria; phylum Chloroflexota; class Chloroflexia; order Thermomicrobiales; family UBA6265; genus JACCXM01. Next base: position 3,522 of record JALYWD010000697.1, read on the forward strand.
ACCGTTTTTGTCCTGACGCTCGTCGTTTCGATTCCTCTTGCCATCATTTCGGCGCTCAAACAGTATTCGAAGCTGGATTACATCATTACCGGGGCCTCATTCCTGGCTTTTGCCTTGCCAACATTCTGGCTCGGACTCGTGTTCATCATGATCTTTGCGGTGAAGTTCAAGGAGTGGGGCTTGCCCTATATGCCCGCCGGCGGCATGTATGACCTGGTTGAAGGGCCATCCTTGCTGGGATTGATCAAACATCTGGCCATGCCGGCAATCGTGCTCTCCGTCGTCTCCATGGCTGCCTACATCCGTTACCTGCGCGCGAGCATGATCGAGGTGCTGCACGACGACTACATCCGGACGGCGCGCGCCAAGGGCCTGCCCGAAGGAACGGTCACCTGGCACCATGCCTTCCGCAACGCCCTGATTCCCCTGGTCACGCTGATTACGATGAATATCCCGCTGATCTTTTCCGGCGCGCTGATCACGGAGCAGGTTTTCGCCTGGCCTGGTATGGGCCGCCTCTTTGTGGACCACGCCAACCGCGGCGACTACCCGGTGCTGATGGGACTGGTGATGACCGTCTCGGTCCTGGTCGTCATCTTTAACCTGGTGGCAGACATCGCCTACGCGGCCATTGATCCGCGCATCCGGTTTGCCTCATGAGTGACACGGCATCCGCCCTGTCCGTTGGGGCACCCTCACCGGCGCCAGCTTCCGGGCTGTCTGGCCG
>JALYWD010000699.1 GCA_030852885.1 Chloroflexota bacterium
CACGCGAGGCGTGCCGTTACTGCCCCGGGCCACGCCGTTGCCGCGCCTCATCCAGGCTGGCGGTGGTGACTGTTCCGACCGCCTCACCCGGGTCGCTGGCGGAGGCATAGCGGCCGTTGACCGGCTCGCCTTCACCTGTACCTCCAACGAAGACGTCGTATGTCTCCGCGGCCGAGATGCCGGGATCACTGACCACCAACTGCCGAAACGGGTTGGCCGGGGTGAAAACGAGCACGTCCTTCCCGGAGGAGTCCTGGATGACGACCAGCGTGCCAGCATCCTGCGTCTGGTCGAACTGCAGGAGGAGCGACTGCTGCGCCGAGGCCGCGGCCGGCACCGAGAGCCGCGCGCCCGTGGCGATTACCTCGCCGCCATCAATGGTGACGTCGCCATCGGCATCGAGGCCGCCATTCATGTCCGCCATCGCCCCGAGCGTGGTCACCTCACCGCCCGTGATGGTGATCGTGCCGTTAGAGTCGATACCGTCGCCCGTCTCTGTTACCACGAAGAGCGTGCCGCCCGTGACCGTGATCTCGCTCACGTCGTCGTTATTGGCGTTGATGCCGTCCTCCACCGCCCAGACGTGGATGTCCCCGCCGGTGAAGGTGAGGTGCATGCTGCTCGCGATTCCTTCGTTCTGGTTGCCAACCACCTCCAGCGCGCCCTCTCCCCCGATGGTGAGCGAGACATCGGCGGCGATGGCAGCGTCGAAATCGGTGTCGCCGCCGTCCTCGACGCGGTTCTCGCTGCCGGGGGCCAGGGTCAGCGTGGCCGATCCGGCGTCACGCACGAGGATAGCGGGGCCGTCGCTGCTGGTGATCTCCGCGCCGCTGAGGATCACCTCCACATCGGCGTCCGGGGCGTCCACCTCGATCTGGCCGTCTGTCAGCTCCCCGCTGACCTCATAGACGCCGCCCGCCGTGATCTGCACGTGCCCGGCCGTCGCGCTCGCGCCTTCGCCCTCGATCGCGACCTGGTCACCGAGCGTAATGGTGGTGGCAGCAGGCTGGGCCGCGAACACCGGAAGCGGAGCGATGGCCCCGGCCAGGAGCAGGGCCGCTGCGAGGCCACAACGCGTGTTCTTCGTGAGAAAGCAGGTCATTGCGGGGTGTTCTCCTCTACTGTGGGTGGGGCCGACAGCGGTGTTGTGCCGGGCGTGGCGGCAACCGGCGTTGCGGCGGGCGTCGCGTTCGCGGGCTGCGGCGTGGCCACCGGGACCGGCCCCAGCGCCGCCTGTTCATCGAGCTTTTTTTGCAGATCGGCGGATTCCTTGTCCAGCTTTTCGGTCTTGATCAGGCCGCTGCTGGCCACAACCTCCTTCAGCCGCGTCAACTCATTGCTCGCGTAGTCGCCGCCAAAGAGCGCGTTGTAGACGTTGGCGTACTCGTGGGCGTAGAGCGCCTGGAACTCCGGCGCGACCAGGAAACGGTCCTTGATCGGGTGGCCCATGCGCATGCCGCCGGGTCCGCCGGGACCATCTCCGGGCCCCCCTTCCGCCCTATTGCCGCCCGCTTCCGGACCGCGCACGCGCTCGATGCACGCCTGCATGGCGTTGAAATCGACCTCCTTCAGCGCCGAGAAACCGCGCCCACCGGGACCGCCGCCCATGCTGCTCAGCGCCAGATTGAGATCCCAGTTCACGACGGTGAATTGCTTCGTCCCGAGGTCGTACCAGAGATAGTAGTTCTTGCCCGGCCCCGCCATGTCATCGAAGTTGTCCAGCAGTTCCTGCAGCGCGATATAGCGGGCAAGGGAGACGGTATCGACATGCTGGTCCAGCTCGGCCACGAACTCCGCATCCGAAGCCTCTGCCGTCCACTTCATCAGGTCAATGACCGGCTTCAGGTCCTGGTGATACTTCGCCGTCTCCTGGTCGAACGCCGCCACGTAGAGCGTGGGATCGTCGCCGAGGTAGTCGAAGCCGCCAGTGCTGAGCGACTTGTAGAGCACGCCGTTGCCGCCGAAGTTGCGCGCGGCGAACGCATCGCCCGGCGCTTCCAGGAGCAGGCGCAGGACCGGCTCGCTGTCGTTCCAGGTCACGGAGGAGTAGGCGGTCAGTTGCGTCGCCTCGTCCGCCGCGCCAACCAGCTTCAGGGAGAGCGCTTCGTTCAGGTTCGCCTCGGTCAGCATCACCGGGCGCACGGCGATGTCGGCGTACCCCTGGTAGCGCTGGCCATCAATGTACTCATCGAAGCTGATCAGCCAGGGCAGGGTGGAGGGGTCTTCGGCATCGAGATTCGCGCCGAAGCCGCCCGGTCCGCCGGGTCCGCCTGGGGCACCCATCGCCCCAGCAGCCGGAGTGGCCCCGGCTTGGGGAGTTGCTCCGGCCACGGGGGAGGCGCCAGCGCCTGGCGTGCCACCGGTCACAGGTGTGCCAGCCACAGGCGTTGCGGCGGGCATCATGTCCCGCAGCGCGGAGGGCACGCACTCCGAGGGCGGCATGAAGGCGCGCGAACCACGGCCGAAGGGGCCATCGCGGCGCAACCCCATCAGGGTGGAGTTCCCCTTCAGGCGCAGACCGACTGGCGAGATCGTTACGCCGTCAATGGTGACGGTGGCCTGGATGTACGCCTTCTCCCCCTCGTCCTGGTACGTGGCAATGAGGTTGTCGTACTCCGCTTCGCTGAAGGAAAGCTCGACCTCGTGCACCACGCTGTCGTCGAACAAGTCCACGGTGCCGGGGATGTTGACGGTCGTTTCCGCCTGCGAGGCAGACTGCTCGCTGGACGTGAAGGCGACGATGCGCATGTCCCCCAGCACGAGGACCAGGACGAGCAGGAGCACGCCCACTGCGAGGATGATCGGCTGGGCGCGGCGGAAGCGCAGGGAGCGGGTCGGGCGGGTGAGCCGGGGCATGGCTAGAGGTCCGTCTGGTCGTAGCCGGTGAGCAGCGTCACCTTCTGGCCGCCGGAGGCTTGCTGCAGCGCGCCGATGAACTCGGCGGGGCGGGCGTTGTTCTTCAGGCGCACGCTGTAGGTCAGCTCCGTCAGCGCGCCGCCGCGAATGCTCTCCATACTGACCAGCTCGGACTGGCTGGTAAATTTCAGGAGCACATCATCGATCTGGCGGGAGAAATCATCCCCGGCTGGCGTTTGCACCTTCAGAATCTGGCTGCGCACATCGAGCTTGAACCAGTCCAGCCGCTCCATGAGGATCATGGCCGCGCTGATCGCCGCCGTGGCCACGACGGCCAGTAGGTAGAAGCGCGTGCCGATGGCCATGCCGATCGCCATGGCGAAGAAGATGAACCCGACGTCGCGCGTCTCCTTGATGGCGTTACGGAAGCGGATGATGCTGAGCGCCCCGACGAGTGCGAAGGCGCGGGCGATGTTGCTCCCTACCACCAGCATGACCAGCGAGATGATCATGCCCATCATGACCAGGGTCTGCACGTAGGACTGGCTGTAGGAGATGCCCCGGTGCGTCATGCGGTAGACGAACCCGACCACCGAGCAGAGGACGAAGGAGAGGACCATCACCAGCACCACGTCCGTGACGGAGAAGGCGCCGGTGAGGTCGGCAAACTGATCGAACGGGTTGGGCGGATTAGGCATGAACGGGATGCTCCTGTACCTGCACGCCAGACTCCCCGGTGTCTTCCCCAAACGGCTCATCGAAGATGCGGCGGGAGCGCGGCGCCAGCCCGAACCGCTCGATGCTCTGGCAATACTTGGAGACGCGGACCAGGCTGATGTTGTGGCGGGCGACCAGTTCCGTCAGCCAGTAGGGGACGCGCTCATTGACCTTCATCTCGACGACGGAGAGGTGCGGCGGGATGATGTAGCGGTTCCCACCTTCGCCCTGCCAACGCAGATCCAGGTCGCGGTCCCGGCCCCGGATGCGGCTGTCGATGGTGACGCGCAGGCCGCTGTCCTCATCCCGCCCGAAGAACGCCTCCCGCACGTAGCCAACGACGGTGGTGGGGCGCAGCATGTTCTGCCGCACCATCGTCTCGATCTCCTCCAGCACCGCCGCGTCCCGCGGATCGAACGCCTCCGGTGGGTTGCCGGCGCAGAGCGCGAGCGCATCTTCGTAGGGCAGGCGCACGCGACGCTTCTGGGTGACGCGGTTGACCCGCTGCTTGATCTCGGCGAAAACCGGGGTGTCGCCGGTCAACTCATCCGGCGTGCCATAGTGCCGGATGCGCAGCTTGCGCCGGAACTTCTCGCCGTCGATCTTCTCCCAGTAGAAGCGCAGATCGGGCGAGTCGTAGTAGGTGCTCCAGATGGGGTAGAAGCCGTCCACCCCGTGCGGATCACGCTCCAGCCTGGCGGGCAACTCCTGCCGGAACGCCTCGACCAGCCGCCGGTCCGCGACGTACTTCAACTCGAAGCGGTTGAAGCGGCGGATGGCGGCCAGTAGATCAGGCGCCGGGGGCTGCCCGCCCTGCGGCTGCGAAATAGCGATGTCTGCGGACATGAGGCGGTGAGCACTCCCTGCGAGCCGGCACTTCCCGGCCCTGATTCCCTATCGACCAGCGTAGGGAAGAAAGCTGGGAGAACGCTGGGAGCGGGCTTAAACATTGCTCTAACAATTGTAGATGGCATGAACGGCATGGCGCCCGGGCAGGCTGGCTCAGGCCACCACGGCGACACGTGGTCGTCATTTGCCCTACGGTGTGACCCACCCGAGGACTTCGACCACCTTACAGTGTCATCCCGAGCTTGTCGAAGGATCTCGTTCCCCAGCCACCACGGTCCGACGTCACTGCTACCTGCAGGTGTCGTCTCGAGCGCAGTCGAGAGATCTCGGCATCACCGGCCCCGTTAGTGCGAGGTGGCTGCGACGCAGGTGTGCAGGCATCGTTGCTCGGCAGTGGGTAAGGCCGAGATCTCTCGACTCCGCTCAAGATGACACGCAAGGTTGGGCGGCACGAGCGAGACAGGTTGAGCGCGCGACCAGGCACGAGTCCCGTCACTTGCGCGCTCAGCCTCTCAGCCCGGCCCAGCGCCCCGGGCAGCGCCGCCCTACCCGCGATCAAACGCCTCGATGACGGGTGCGAACCGCTCGAAGTTCTCTGAGGTGCGCGGATCGATGGTGACCAGGTGCTGGCGCATGCCAAGGTTGGCGTACTGGTGGAGCACGGCGGCCATTTCCTCCGGTGTCCCACGCACTGCCGCCGGGTTCGGGTCGGCCGCATCGAAGGTAAAGCGTGAGCTGCTCGACCGCACCAATGTTTCCGGATCGCGCCCCACCTCGGCGCACGCCTTGTCCAGTTCCGTCAGCATCGGCGCTAAATCATCCGGCGAGGCCAGCCAGTCGGAGTTCCAGGCATCCGCGTAGCGCGCGGTGAGGCGCAGCATGCGCGGCCCCTTGGCGCCGAGCAGGAGGGGAGGGCCGCCTTCCTGCCAGCGCGGGCCGCGCGGCAGGTTGATCGCGTTGCGCGCCTGGTAATACTTCCCTTCGTAGTTGGCGCTGCCGGTACGGGTCAGGCTGGAGATGATGTGCAACGCTTCCTCGAAGCGATCCACCCGGTGGTCAAAGGGCAGGCCGAACATCTCGTACTCGGGCCTGTACCAGCCGCAGCCGACCCCCAGCACGAAGTTGCCCCGGCTGATGGAATCCAGCGTTTCGCTCATTTTGGCGATGGAGCCGGGGTTATGGAATCCGGTGCAGGCCACCATCGGCCCCATGGGGACGCCCGGCAGCGCCGCCGCCAGCCCCGCGAGCGACGTCCACGCTTCCCAGATGCCACCCTCCGGCTTACTGAGATCGGGATGCGCGAGCGTGAAGTGATCCGGGAACCAGATCATGTCGAAGCCGATCTCGATGGCCAGCTTCGCCTTCTCGACCAGCGCCCAGAAGTCCTCGCCGTTGTCGGCAGCGCCCTCCAGAGATGGGCGCAGCAGGGGCAGCATCACCGCCAGGCTCATCGGCCGGTCGCGCTGCGTCGTGATCCAGCGGCCAGTGGGCGCAGCGCCCGCGGCGGGTTCCAGCGCAGCCTTCTCGGGAGCAGACATGAGCAGCATTCCTTATCTACGCTACGGACGTTCGGATACGGGCATTCTACGGGCGCGCTCCGGTCAGCCGTGTGGGGCCGAGAATTGCCCTCCGGTGCGGCGTGTGGAGGCTCAGATGGCAGTCACCCTTGAGATCGACAACGCGGACCTGGTCGTGCGGCTCGATGGCTGGCAGCGCTGGGCCGCCCTCAAGCGGGAGGTGCGGGCGCCGCTGGCGTCGATTGCTTCGGCGTCCATCTCCAGGGA
>JALYWD010000700.1 GCA_030852885.1 Chloroflexota bacterium
CGCCGCCCAGGATGATCGGCACCGCGCCGCGCTCCAGGATTGCCTTCACGGCGGTGGTGGTGGCGTCGAAGTTCCCGGCGAAGTCGCCCGGCTTCATCGCCACATCGCCGCAGTCAACGATGCGCACCTCGCGGCCATTGAAGATGTCCGCGCCGAAGTCGTAGTCGTAGTGCGTAATGTAGGGCGCCATGTGCACCGAAGCCTCACGCAGGGCAGCGGGCGCGGAGGCAGAGGGAGTCGTCAACCCGGAGAGGTCGTACGGGTAGCCGAACGGCACGCCGAGGATTGCGACATCGGCATCGAGCGTGCTGAGGTCCTCACAGCGCGGTGAATCCAGGAACGTGGCCTTGCCCAGCGGCACCGGAGTAATACGGGGGTCTGTTGACACGAAAGAAAACCTCCTTGACGAGAATGTTCTGGCTGACCGTTGCGCCAGCACTGCTGCTCGCAATCGTCGGTGCAGGACGCCCGTTCGTCAAGCAGAATTGCGAGTCGCTTACCCCTTGACCGCGCCGCCGGTCATCCCGGCGATCAGATGGCGCTGCAGCCCCGCGAAGAAGAGGAGCGGGGGAATGGTGAAAATGGTTGCTGCGGCAAGCAGTTCGCTCCACTGCAGGGTGTGCTCTCCCCGGAAGGAGGAGAGCCCGACCGTGAACACCCAGTTGGTCTCCTGGTTAATGAGCGTGCGCGCGAAGAAGAACTCGCCCCAGGAGACCATGAAGGCGTAGATGCTGACGGCTATGATGCCGGGCAGCGCCAGAGGGATAGTGACACGGTAGAACGCGCCGACTTCTGACGAGCCATCGATCATCGAGGCTTCCTCGATTTCGCGGGGAATGCCGTCGAAGAAACCCTTGAGCACCCAGATGGCCAGTGGCAATGCGAAGGCGAGGTTGGCGATCACCAGGCCCCAGAGCGAATCGATCAACTTGACGTTGCGGAAGATGATGAACATGGGGATGACGAGCAGCGTGGCCGGCAGCATCTGCGTAATGAGAATCGCCGCGCCGAACGTGCCGGTGAGCCGGGTGCGGTAGCGCGAAAGGGCCAGCCCGGCATTCAGGGCGATCATGACGGCGAAGAACGTCGTGACCACCGCGACGAAGGAACTGTTCAGGAACCAGCGCACCACTGGGTAGTTGTTGATCACGTTGACGTACGGCTCGAACGAGATGCTGGTCGGGATCATTTCGGGCGGCCACGTGAACGCGCTCTGCGTGGTCAGGGACGACTTGATCATCCAGTAGAACGGGAAGATGGCAGCCACGCAGGCCAGAACGACGACGATCAGGTGGAGCACATTTCCAACCTGCTGCCGGCGGCGGATGCTCTCGACGGAGCCGTGGGGAGCGCGTGTTGCCATCGGTTTCAATCCTGCTTGTAGAGGCGAGCGGTCATCCGCATGTAGATCAGCGAGAAGATGACGGCGATGATCAGCACGATCGTGCCGATGGCCGAGGCGTACCCCATGCGGAAGAACTTGAACGCCTGGAGATAGGTCTGGATTGGCAGTGTTTCCGTGGCGCCAGCAGGACCGCCCGCGGTCATGAGGTAGATGATCGTGACCACGCGGGTAAAGGCCAGCAGCGTCAACATGAGAATGAGCACGATGTTGACGGGCGCCAGACCCGGCCAGGTGATGTTCCGGAAACGCTGCCACGCGTTGGCGCCATCTACCGACGCCGCCTCGTAGAGGTCACGCGGGATCGCCTGCAAGCCAGCCAGCAGCATGACCAGCGCCACCGGGAAGGTGGTCCAGACCGTGACCCCGATGACCGAGATTTGCGCCAGGTTTGGCATGGCGCGCCACTGGAGATTGGTATCGATGAGATGGAAGACGGAGAGGAGGTAGTTGACCACGCCGTAGTTGGCGTCCAGCATCCAGTTCCAGATCATGACGGTGACGACGTTGGGAATAGCCCAGGGAATGATGATCATGGTGCGGGCAATGGCCCGGCCACGGAACGGCTTGTTCAGGAGCATCGCCGCGCCCAGCCCCACGGCGTACGCGCCGACAACCACACCCACGGTGTAGATGAGGGTCACACGCGCGGACGCCCAGAACGCCGGGGTGCGCACCATCGTCTTGTAGTTGTCCAGCCCGATGAACGCCTGGTCGCTCAGGTTCATCATGCCGATGTCAAAGAAGCTGGAATAGATGGCAAGCGCAATGGGATAGAACAGCACCGCTGCCAGCACAAGCAGCGCGGGCAGGATCAGGAAAAATGGCACCCAGGGGAAGCGAGAACGCGGCCGCTGGCGCCGCCCCGCAAGGGGCGACGCCACGGGCAGCGCTGACGATGTGGAGGCGAGGTCAACGGCCATCGGTGATCCGCGGCTACTCGGCGCCCGGGACAATGCCCATGTTGGCTTCCCAGTCGACCAGCGTTTGCTGGAGATCGTTCAGGCCGTCTTCCACCGTCTTGGACTTGTTCCAGATGTTGGCGATCTCCGCGACGACCAACTTGCGGAACTCGTTGGCGTTGACGGCGAGCACCGGAGAGGGCGGCGAGTAGCCAAATCCGGCCTGGTACTTGGCCGCGATGTCGATCATGTTGGCCACCCAGGGGTTCTCGGCCAGATACTCCTCACTGGCGGGCACACTCTGGCCAGGGATCTGGACCAGGTCTTCCAGCCAGCGCCGCTGCCAGTCTTCCTGGTTGATCATGTTGATGTATTCCCACGCCATCTCCTTGTTCTGCGAGGCGCGGGGGATGGTGAAGAACGCACCCCCCGTGACCGCCGCGTGCGTTGGCGTGGGCGGAGCGGCGTAGCCGATGGAGGGATAGAGGTCAGGATTCTCGGTCTTGACCAGCGTCATGACCCACGGGCCATCGATCATGAAGGCAGCCTTGCCATCCTTGAAGAGGTTGCGTGCATCGAGCGTGGCCATGCCGACGGGCACCGCGCCACTGTCGATCATCTTCATCTGCCAGGTGATGGCCTCGACCGTCTTCGGATCGTTGGCGGATGGCGTGGCATCGGCCTGGGCCCAATCGCTCCCGAAGCCCAGCACCCACTGCATGGTGGAGATGTAGGCGTTCTGCTCCTCCGCCGTGTCCATGGAGAAGATGTAGCCCCACTCGCCCGTCTTCTCCTTCACCGCCAGCACGGCGTCGTAGAACTCTTCGACGGTGGTGGGAACCCCCACGCCAGCGGCGTCGAGCAGCTCCTGGTTGTAGAGCAGCCCCTGGGGAGAGGCCGTGAGCACGACGCCGTACGTCTGGCCATCGCGCTGCGCGACTTGCAGGATGGGCAACTCGTTGGCAAACCACTCAGCGTCGGCGATGAAGGGATCCAGTGGCTCCAGCAGGTCTTCCGCGATCAGGCGCGGCACCATGTTGGTGAACACCGGGTAGATATCCGGCGTAGAGCCACCGGCGATCTGGGTGAAGGTCTTGTCCTCGTACTCTGCTGAAGGTACAAGCGTGGTCGCCAGGGTGACGCCAGGGTGCGCCGCCTGGAAGTCCTCGACGCTGGCCATCCAGTAGTCGCCGACGCCGGCCTCACCCAGCATCCAGGAGGGGTAGTTGAGCGTTGCGTCCTGGGCCGCGGCGAGACGCGAGCCGGCCTGGGGCAGTGCCAGGCCGAGGCCCAGCGCGCTGCCTGCCTGCAGGATTGCGCGGCGGCTCAGGCGAGAGGAATTTCCCTTGGGGATCATCAGTCACTCCTTCGTTGGCTGTGAAACGATGGAAGGTTCGCGGACGAAGACCTACCCAGGCAAGCACACGTCCTTTCATTGACGCTCCCGGCCGGCCAGGAACGGCGTCAAGGGTTGGGGCGATAACTCCCGACGAGCGACACCAGGATTGTGTCGTCCTCGACCTTTACCGGGAAAAGCCGCAGCCGGGGCCGCCGGCCGAAGAGCGCCTTGCCCGTCTGGAGTTCGAATTCCCAGCCGTGCCATGGGCAGGACAGGATTTCGCCCTCCCGGCCCCAGATCCATTCGCCCGGCGCGGATGTCAGGGTGGTTCCCCCGACGCGGCCCAGGCAAACGGGCGCGAACTCATGCGGGCAGACGTTGAGAATGGCCACGTATTCGCCGTCCACCTTGAAGATGCCGACCGATTCGCCGTCAATCTCGACGATTTTGCGATCAGCCTCGTCCAGTTCAGCGGTGGTCGCGACCGCGCGCCAATCGCGGTGGCGCGTGTCGCGCTGGGACTCAGGCATGGGCGGCGACCGTTTCCGCGTTCACGGGCATGGGCAGGTTGTACAGCTCGCTTGCGGTGTCTCGCAGCACCCGGCTGCGGAGATGGTCCGGCAACTGGCGGCCAGCAAAGTCCGGGGTGTCGCCATCCCAGTGTGGGTAATCGGTGGAGAACATCAGCATGCGCTCGGCCGGGAACATCTCCAGGACCTGGTGCAGGTGCTTCTGCTGATACGGCTCCTCGATGGGCTGGGTGCTGAGCAGGATGTGATCAGCCGCGATTTCGCTCGGCAGCCGATCCAGCCAGGGCACCGTCTGGCGCAGGGCCTTCCAGTTCTTGTCCAGCCGCCACAGGAGTGGTGGCAGCCACGAAACGCCGCCTTCCAGCAGAACGAACTTGAGCGTGGGGAACTTCTGGAAGACGCCCTCGGAAATCAGGCTGATGACATGCGTCGCATAGAGCGAGGAGAGGCCCGTGTGCCACTCGAAGTAGCTGGTGGGAATGCCAGCAGCGGTGGTAGGGCCGGTGATGCCAGCGCCGGGCGGGCTGGGATGGAGGGCAATCGGCAGATTGTGCTCGACGGCGGCAGCGTAGATGGGATGGTAATAGCGCTGGCCGTACGGCTTCTGGGCGCCGCCTGGCATGAGGATCTGCGCCACGCCGGGGTGGTCACCCAGGCGATGAATCTCCCGGACGGCAAGGTCCTGATCGACTGGCGAGACGACCAGCGACAGGCGGAGGCGCGGCTCCACCGCCAGCCAGTGCTCGATCAGTAGATCGTTCATGGCGGAGACGACGGCTGCGCCGTAATCGGGCTCGGGATTCAGTGCGAACCCGATGGAGTCGTTGTTCAGGATGCCGTACTGGATGTTGTACGGATCCATGAAGTACTTGCCGAGGTGCGAGGCGCTGGTGTAGATGCGCACGCCGTCGGGGGCCAGCGTGTCGGGGCGGCGCAGCCCATGCGGGTTCCAGAAGCCGAACCCGCCCGGCCCCTGATTGCCCTCGGCGAATCGGCGCTTCCACACCTGGGGCAGATACTCGGGAATGAGATCGTGATCGAAGAGCGGGTGGATATCCGAGTCGATGATCGGCCCGGATTGCGAATTGGGGCTGTACCCATTCGACGACAACACGGAGTGATCCTCCTGGTTCCGCGTCTGGACTCGTAGCGCCCTCAATCCTATCAAGAGAATGAAATTCGTGCACATTTTATAAACATTATTATAAATTCGCTACATCTTGCATTGCACCTGGGAGGCAAAGCACGGTTGCGTGCAGGCTGTGGCCGAGCTTCTCCTCGCCGTTTGCGTGCGTCGAGAGGCCTCTTCTGCCTCAGTGAAGTGCCATGCCCGAAGTCGCTCGACGGCACTCGAGACACGCAGCGGCTGCCGCTCTAAACGCGATCCGGAGCAAACTGCTCCGAGGTGGGCTCTGCTCAGCAGTACCAGGGTTCGCTGAGATGCGGAATCGGTTCCCGGCTCAGGCTGGCCGTGCTGATGAGCGAAAAGGGATCGACGGAATCGCCGTGAGCGGCGTCCGCGGTGAGTTGCCAGATGCGGGCGAAGGTCGTGAAACGGTCGTCGGGAACGTCGCCCTGGGCGCCGACGAGCGACATGATCTTTGTCTGGAGTGCGTCCATCCGTGGATCAGGGTGACGCCACGGGTAGGCCAGGGCGGCGGCGTCGAACGGGAGCACCATCTCCTGGACTTCGGGAAGTTCGAGCAGTCGTGACCCCGCCGGAATGAGCAGGCGGATGGCGTACTGGATGGGTGAGACGTTGCGGACGAGGTCGTGCTCCAGGATGACCCGCAGGAGGTCCTGGTACCCCGGGAGCGTGATCCATGGGTTGAACGTGACGAACGTCGGGTTGAGGGTGAGGCCCAGCTCCCGGAGGCGGTACACCACACGGAGAAATTCTTCGCGCGTGTGGTGCTTGGCGAAGATGTCCAGGATATGGTCATCGACGGCCTCGACCGCGCTGGTCACAAACAGACACCCAGTGTCGCGCAAGCGCTCCAGGTGGCGGTCGTGCTTGAGCAGGTGCTCGACCTTGATGGTGACGTCGTAGGTGACGTCCGGGAAACGCTCGTGCAGCGCCTCGACGATGCGCATGGCATGCGTGGGGCCGTTGAAGAAGTCCGGGTCGCCAAACGTGATGTGCTGCGCACCAGCCGCTACCTGTTGTTCGATGTCTGCCAGGACGACCTTCTGTGGAACGATGAAGAACCGCCCGTTGTAGACGGGTACCACCGGACAGTGCCGGCACAGGTTCTTGCAGCCGCGCGAGGCTTCTGTGTAGCCAACGACGCGTGACGTGCCGTCCGGCATGGTCAGGTGCGCGTAGCGCTGGAGATCTGGCAGGCGCGAACGATCCGGCGGGATGAAGGGCAAGCGCTCCAGGGCGATGGTGGGTTCGGGTTGGGGCATGGCGGGGCTCGTGCCACCTCCCGCCAGGCGCTGGGCCAGGCTGACGAGGCCGCTCTCGAACTCGCCGCCCAGGATCGAATCTGCCCCGATCTGGCGCAGATAGGTTTCGTTGACCGGCGCATAGAGCCCGTAGAAGCAAATATGCGCCCGCGGATTGAGCCGGCGCACTCGTGGCAGGAACTCGGCCGCCAGGCGCGTCGCGGTGTGCATGGGCAGGTGGAACGCGATCAGGTCTGCCTTCGCAATGGCGTGTTGATTCAACCGCTCGATGGCGAGATCGAGGCAGGTGACGTGCGCACCCTCTGCCCGGAGCCAGGCGGCAGGCGAGGCGAGGCCGAATGGTTGGCGGCCCATTTCGTAGGTAGCGATGAGCACCACGTTACACTGCGCCAATGTCCCTGCTGTCGATGAAATCTTCTGTGCTGTCATTCCGTGCCCTGGCCGGCTGCTGGTAGGCGACCGCTCGCTACAGCCGCCAGTAAGGCAGCGTAGTCGGTCTCGACCTGTCCAGCATAGGCCAGCGACCAGCGCGCGACAGCCGCTGGAAAGACATCGCTCGTGCCCAGGTAGCCGTGGATGAACGGCGCGGCCGGGCTTTGGGCGTGGCTGCGTGCGAGGAGCTCACCGCAGAGGCAGCCATAAACGCGAAACTCTCCGGCACTGAGTTTGTCGATGTGGATAGAGGCTTTCATGTTCCGGAACTGGCGGACATAGTAGTCGTGGCCGTCGTATGAAACGTTTCCGAGGAAGGGATCTGGCGCAGTCTGGAGGATGCGCTGGCACGTGACGACGCGGAATCCCTCGCGCTCGTGATCCGGGCGGCCTGAGGTTCGCACCAGGTCCAGTGCGCCGCCGAATCGCTCCAGCACCGACTGCTCTGCTTGCTTGACCTGGAGAAAGAGCGGCTCACCCGAGGGGCCATTCAGCAACAGCAGCAGGCAGCGCGTGCCGACGCTGCCAACCCCACTGGCCCGGAACACGATATCGGCCAGTTGGAATTGCCGGAGCAGAAAGGCGCTGTCCATGCGCATGGTCCGCATGTATTCGGCCTTCAGGCTCTGCGCCATTTCCAGGGTGAGGCTCGGGAGGTGCGTGACAGACGGCGGATCATCGACGATGCGCAGCCGGCCGTCACTCGCAGTGGTCGTGATACGTGGTAGCAGATGTTCCGATGTCTGGCGTAAGGCACGCTGCAACGCGCCGCGCATGAAGGCGGTGTCGTGGCTGCTGTAGTCCGCGATCAAGGCCTCGATATCAACACGCGCGAACGTGCGCTCCAGGCTGGTCAGCGCCACCATGGACTCGATCCTGGCCTGGTAGGCGCGCACGGCCTCCCGCGCGTGGTGTTCGGCGTCCGTGTCGGATGAACCGCGTTCCCGGGCTGCCAGGACAACACTGGTGGCGAGCCGTTTGACATCCCACTCCCAGGGCGCGGTGCTCGCTTCGTCGAAGTCATTCAACTCAAACGTCAACCGGTGGTCCGGCGTGGCGAAAACGCCGAAGTTCGAGATATGCGCATCGCCGCAAGCGACAACGTGCGTGTCCGTGTGAGGCAGGACGCCCAGGTCCCGCGCCATGATCGCCGCCGAGCCGCGGAAGAACGCAAAGGGCGACTTTGCCATCAGTGCTGTTCGCAGGGGGACCAGATGAGGCAGGCGAGTCGCGTTCTGCGCTTCGATGATGGCAATCGGATCACGCGATTGGGGCGGGTACTCCCCTTGTGCCGAGCGGGAGAGCGTCTTCC
>JALYWD010000715.1 GCA_030852885.1 Chloroflexota bacterium
GATTTCAATATCAAGGCGGTCGATGGTCCGGAAACACGATGGAAAGGCTACGTCAAGTACAAGCGCGTTTCCTGCGCGCTGTGGGAGCTCAAGGAAGTCCGGGTTTGGTTGGCCAAACCTCCCAGCAAGCCTACATGGTTCCAGGGAGTCAGCTACAACAGGGTCTCCTACGCGGGAGGTTTCGGATACTTGTACTCGAAACACTGCCACTCTATGGTTTATGGGCAAGTAGAAGGTTGGTCTGACCCTTGGTGGCAGTTTAAGGCCCGTGGACGAATGGTGGTGGAGACGATCGATGAACACCATCTCGCTCTTTCCCAATCTTGCGTCCTTGAGGCCGGGACCACATACGACTCTGGAGATTTCCGGCTTCCGGGAGGCACCAGTTGATTGAAGCCCAACGTTGCATTCAGCGCTTCGTTTTTACGTGTGGCTGGTTAAGCCTCGTTGGCGTCCTGCAAGCGGGAGCCGTGGGAGAAATCGCCGCCCAGGTGGCCGCCACCTCGACAAATGCGGTGTCGATGGCATGTGACGTTTCCCCAAGGACGCCGGCAGAGATCCTCGCCTTAGCCGAGCCTACAAACTACGCGGGGGAGCCGGCACTGGCATTGCCAACCGTCACCCCCGCCGACACGAAAACGCTTCGTGAGATTGACGAGGCAGTTCGTACATTGGAGGCTTGCCTTAACACTGCTGATATGCTGCGTGTGTATGCACTGTACAGTGACCAGTGGCTGCAACAGCAGCCAGCGGACGCAGCTCAGCGTGCCTCGATTCAAGCCCTTGCGACAGCTTCACCATCGCCTGCTCCGGAAGGAATGCGCGCCGTTTTTATCGGGCCATGGCAAGTGCAAGTGCTTCCAGATGGCCGCGTGATGGCTGCAGTGTTGCTAACTGGCGAGGAAGAGTTGGAACCTAATCCTCGACGGACGCAAGTGTTAATCTTTGCGAAAGAGTACAACCGGTGGCTGATCGACGAAAATCACACTGTCGTGCAGGTGCCTCACTGCGAGGTGCCTGTTCCGGTGGAAGCGGTGGTTGGCGCCCCTGGGAGCACAGAACTGATCCGAGAGTCGGAGATTTCCTGCGATCAATAGGAGCGGCTCCCTCAGGCCGCATTTCCTCGGCCGAAAAGAAACAGGCACCGGTGATGCAAGGGATCGTCAGCGGTTGCGAATGACTGTAACTTGTTTTGGTTGTACGTAGTCTTGGCAATCAAGCAGGGTGGGGGAGAAGATCGACGGATTGCCTGCGCTTTCGCCCAACGTGCACGGCGCCGTCGATTGCTCGCAGGGGTGGCACATGGAACCCAACAACTTCGACACGCTGACGCGTACCCTCAGTGGCCTTTGCCGCCGGCAGGTTTTGGCGCTGTTGCCAGCATCGCTGGCTGCTACATTTGCTGGAACTGAGGGTGACGCCGCCAAGCGAACGAGGAAGCAACGAGAGCGGGATCGCGAGCTGCGACAGCGGAAGCGGTTCAAGCGCCAGCGCCGCAACCAGACCCACCAGTGTACCACCGTCAGCAATCGGGAGATTCGCTGTTGGCACGATGAAGGGTGCTGCGACCCCAGCCGCTCAAACCTTGCTGGGTGCATGCCCCGTGGGTTTACCACTTGCTGCCGCGCCAGCGACAACTCCTTCCACGGGTTTATCGACACGTACCGGTGTTGCCCGGATGCCTCAGAGGGGCATCTGGGCGCGTGCCCGGATGAGCTTTCGGTCTGCTGCCCAGGAGCCTGTTGTCCGACCGGTTCAGACTGTAGCGATCTTTCGAACTGCGCGAGCCTCTTCGAGGAATCTGCTCCACGCTATGTGGTGCGGGCAGACTAAGAGCGTCCGGCAATAGGAATCATCGTAGACGGCGAGCGGTAGAGCGGGTGGGCCAGCGGCTTCCGTGAGAACTGAGCGTTTGCGACCCAGCTTGCAGCGATCCACCGGGGAGCGGCAGGCGTGCGCTCCGCCGCCGGGGGCTTTGGTGATGCAGCCATCCACGCAACTATGGCGCAGGTCCAGGCCGATCAGCCGGTCATATAGCGTCAGCACGAGCGTGTGCAACTGCTGTGTAAGCCCCGCTGCCGCCCAGGCGTGCACGCGGCGGCGGATCGTGCGATCCGTTCATAGCCGGATCCATGGCCCAGCGCGGCCACCACATGCTCCAAGACGACGCGGTCGGGGATGCGGCGGCGGTGACAGCCGAGGGGATGGGTAGGAGCAACGTCAGGCTGCGCGGGCAGCAGCGCGGCAACCTACGCCCACAGGGGCTCAAGGAGCGATACTGGCAGGGCGGGAACGAAACTCTCCGGTGATCACGGCGGCGTCAGCAACTCCATGATTGCCGGACCCGTGATCGCCAGCCACACCCGGCTCAGTCGGCGACGGTCCGCCCCTATTGCCGGGCGCTCTTACCTTTGCTTCCAACCAGAGTGGGATGGTTGTTCTCTGGAGCCTGGCTGCGCCTCTGTGCGCTGGCCTCACCCCAGGTCATGGCAGCCCAATGGGCGCACGGGCAGGCTCGCATCATATGGTTCAGCGACCCCGTTTGCTCACATCGCCCAACATTGCAATACTTCTCGACTGATAGCGAAATCCAGCCTGGGAGCACGGGTGATCGACAACCACGCGGCCCACCCTCGGAGTGAGCCGGGGCGTACGCCGCTGCTGCGCATGACCGGGATCAACAAGACGTTTCCTGGCGTCAAGGCGCTCGATGATGTGCACATCACCGTCTACGGCGGCGAGTGCCTGGCGCTGCTGGGCGAGAACGGCGCCGGCAAGAGCACCTTGATGAAAATCCTGTCTGGGGTGTATCAGCCGGACAGCGGCGAGATCGCCTTCAACGGCGAGATCGTGGCGCTCAGTTCCCCGCGGCAGGCCCAGGCGCTCGGCATCTCCATCA
>JALYWD010000718.1 GCA_030852885.1 Chloroflexota bacterium
GTTCCGGGTCTACCGGGGGGCGTTATCAGGACGAACTACCCGGTTGCGTAGCTACCGTCCCCTCTGGCTCGGACAGTAGAATGCACGCACAGCAACGAGCCTGCCCCGCCCAGTGCCGCCGCGTATGGAACGGTCGGGTGTGCGGCGAGCAGTGTGAAAGAGGACCCGACCCCATGCACATACCTGCAGTTGACAATCTCATCCCGATGGTCGTTGAGAGTTCAAACCGCGGTGAACGCGCGTTCGATATCTATTCGCGGCTGCTCAAGGACCGTATCATTTTCCTGGGCACGCCGGTCGACGATCAGATCGCCAACCTGATCATTGCCCAGATGCTCTTCCTGGCCCACGAGGACCCGGATCAGGACATTCGGCTTTACATCAACTCACCGGGCGGCGTGGTCTATTCCGGCCTCGCCATCTACGACACGATGCAGATGATCAAGCCCGACGTTTCCACATTCTGCATGGGCATGGGCGCCAGCATGGCGGCCGTGCTGCTGGCTGCTGGCACGCCGGGCAAGCGCTATGCCTTGCCGAACGCCCGGGTGATGATTCACCAGGGTTCGGCTGGGTTCCGCGGCAACGTACCTGATATCGAAGTGTTGGCCCGGGAGACCCTCTCCCTGACGACCAAGCTCACCGAGATCATGGCCGATCACACGGGCCAGACGTATGAAAAGGTGAAGCATGACACTGAGCGGGACTACTACATGACCGCGCAGGAAGCGAAGGAGTACGGCATCGTTGATGAAGTCCTGGAGCCATCGAAGCCGTTGGTAGGGGTAACCCCCATCGGAGAGAGCACCGAAAACGGGCGCCAGAAGAGCTAGGCGAGGTTTTCTCGTCACAGGCGCTGGGCCTGTGCTTACTCGGAGACGCCGTTTTCGCAGTCATTGTCCTTTCGATCGCATCAAGTGAGAGCGGCGGCATGAATACGACACGAGGTGGGCGGGTGCATTACCGTTGCTCCTTCTGCAACAAGGGCCAGGAAGAAGTCCGGCGCCTGATCGCTGGACCCAATCAGGTCTACATCTGCGATGAGTGCGTGCAGTTGTGCCGCGAGATCATCGAGGAGGAGGAGCCAACCGCTCCCCGTGTGGAACAGAGTTTCGCGGGGATACCGACCCCGCGGGAACTCTATGACCGCCTGAACAGCTACGTCATCGGTCAGGACCGCGCCAAGCGCATCCTGTCCGTGGCGGTTTACAACCACTACAAGCGCATCAATGCCGGCCTCAACGGCGACGATGACATCGAGTTGCACAAGAGCAACATCCTGCTGGTGGGGCCGACGGGCTGCGGCAAGACGCTCCTGGCGCAAACTCTGGCCAAGCTGCTGGATGTGCCCTTCTCCATTGCGGACGCTACGGCGCTGACAGAGGCTGGCTACGTCGGGGAGGATGTCGAGAACATCCTGCTGCGCCTGATCCAGTCCGCCGGCGATGTGGCCCGCGCGCAGACGGGCATTATCTACATCGATGAGATTGACAAGATCGCGCGCAAGTCGGACAACCCGAGCATCACGCGCGATGTCTCTGGCGAAGGTGTCCAGCAGGCGCTGCTCAAGATCATCGAGGGCACGGTGGCCAACGTGCCGCCGCAGAGTGGCCGCAAGCACCCGCACCAGGAATACATCCAGATCGATACCCGCAACATCCTCTTCATCTGCGGCGGGGCCTTCGAGGGTCTGGAAGAGATCGTTGCCAAGCGCATCGGCAAGCAGACACCGATCGGCTTTGGCTCCTTCGAGGAGCGGAAGGTGGTGGAGAATCCCCTCCAGTACCTGACCCACGATGACCTGCTCAAGTACGGTCTGATTCCCGAGTTCGTGGGCCGTCTGCCCATCTCGGTAGCGCTCGACAACCTGACCCGGCCAGATCTGAAGCGCATCCTGACCGAGCCGAAGAACGCGGTAGTCAAGCAGTATGAGAAGTTCTTCGCGCTCGACAACGTGGAATTGCTCTTCACGGATGAGGCGCTGGAGGCCACGGCCCGCCAGGCGGAGGAGCGCAAGACCGGCGCGCGCGGCCTGCGCACAACGATCGAGGAAGTGCTCCTCGATGTCATGTACGAGATCCCTTCACTGGAAAACGTGCGCAAGTGCGTGGTGGATGCAAATGTCATCAACAACCGCTCGCGCCCGCTGCTGATGAGTGTGAACGAGCAGGAGATCCCGTACGCCGAAACGGCGTAAGGGCGAGTAACCCTCACCCCAGGCCCCGCTCCCCGCGTACAGGGAGCGGGGCTTTTCGCTGGCTTGCAGGAAGGTGGTTCTGTCCACCGTGCCGCGACACGGGGCTGGCGGTGTTACCCTAGCCACAGGATCGCGCTGCCGGGTCAAGCCGGAAAACGGTCCATGATCGCCCGCTATGGGCGCTACGACTCCGCCGCGTGAAGGGAGTCGCTGGTGAAGGCTGGCGTTGCGCCGTTCGAGACCAGGTACGCACGCAGCGGCGACACCCATATCGCCTACCAGGTGGCCGGATCAGGCCCACTCGACCTCGTCTTTGTCATGGGTTGGGTTTCCAGTATCGATTGGTTCTGGCAGGAACCCCGTGTCGGCCACTTCAT
>JALYWD010000027.1 GCA_030852885.1 Chloroflexota bacterium
TGGAGTGTGCCCTCGTGCCTGCCTTGCTCTCTGCCTCTCCTGCTGTGCGCCCGGATGCCACCTTCACCGACCCGGTCATTCGCGTCGAGAACCTGCGCAAGGTCTACAACGTCCCCGAGCGCGAGTCGGGGCTCGGCGCGTCCGTGCGCTCGCTCTGGAGCCGCGAGACAAAGGACGTGGTCGCCGTCAGTGACATCAGCTTCGATGTGGCGCCTGGCGAGATCGTCGGTTTTCTCGGTCCGAACGGCGCGGGCAAGACCACGACCCTCAAGATGCTCTCCGGGCTGCTCCACCCGAGTGAGGGCACGGCCACGGTGCTCGGCTACGTGCCCTGGAAGCGCGAGAAGGCGTATCTGCAGCAGATGACGCTCGTCATGGGCCAGCGCAACCAGTTGGCCTGGGACATCCCGGTCGCGGACTCGTACGAGTTGAACCAGGCCATCTATCGCATCCCGGATGCCCAGTACCAGCAGACCCTCTCGGAACTCAGCGATCTCCTCGACCTGGGGCCACTCCTGACGAAGCCCTCGCGCAACCTCTCGCTTGGCGAGCGCATGAAGTGCGAACTGGCCGGCGCGCTCTTGCACCAGCCGCGCGTCCTCTTCCTGGATGAGCCCACGCTGGGGCTGGATGTGACCGCCCAACGCCGTATCCGCACCTTCATCGCGGAGTACGGCGCGCGCCACAACGCCACCGTGCTCCTGACCAGTCACTACATGGCCGATGTCGAGGCACTGGCCGAACGCGTGATCGTGATCCACCACGGCGTGCTCCTCTTTGATGGCCCGCTGAGTGGCCTGGTCAAGCGCTTCTCGCCATACAAGACGGTGACTGTCGATCTGGATGGCCCGGCCAGCGATATTGACCGCTTCGGCGAAGTGGTGCAAAACGAGGACGGCCGCATCACGCTGCAGGTGCCGAAAGGCGACGCGGCTGCCGTCACCGCGCGCCTCCTGGCCGAACTGCCGGTGGTCGATCTCTCGGTGACGGACCCGCCGATTGATGAAGTCATTGACCGCGTGTTCAACACCGGCGAAGAGGTCACGGAGCCTGCGGAGGTTGAGGCGACCGCGCCGGAGCCAGTTCTGGCATGATCGACCTGGTCTATCTCTACCGGGCGCAGTTCAAGGTCACCATTGCCGAGCAGTTCCAGTATCGCGGCGCTCTGGTGATCTGGCTGCTGGGTCTGATGCTGGAGCCAGTTATCTATCTCTCGGTCTGGGCGGCGGTGGCTGCCTCCCAGGGTGGCCAGGTGGACGCCTTCACGGCGGCGGACTTCGCGGCCTACTACCTGATCGCCATGATGGTGGACCACGCCGGCTTTACCTGGATCATGTGGGAGATGGAGTACTGGATCCGCCAGGGCAACCTCTCGGCCCTGCTGGTGCGGCCGGTCCACCCCATTCACCGCCATATCGCCAACAACCTGACCTTCAAGCTGCTGACCTTCTTCGTGCTGCTGCCGGTCGTGATCGCGCTCGCGATCATCTACCGGCCGAACTTCACCATCACGCCCGAGACGCTTCTGGCGTTCATCCCGGCGCTCATCCTGGCAATGGCCCTGCGCTTCGCCGTGGAGTGGACACTGGCGTCACTGGCCTTCTGGGTGACGCGGGTGACCGCCATCAATCAGCTCTGGTTCGTGGCGTTCCTCTTTCTCTCGGGCTTTGTCGCGCCGCTGGCCCTGTTGCCGCCGTTTGCACAGACCCTGGCCACCTGGCTCCCCTTCTACCGCATGCTCGGCTTCCCGGTGGATGTGCTGCTCGGCCATCTCTCGCTGCAGCAGATCTGGACGGGACTTGGCGCCCAGGTTGCCTGGCTGGTCATCGCCTACGCCGTGCTCCAGTTCACCTGGTCACGCGGCATCCGCCAGTATTCGGCGGTGGGAGCCTGACGCCGTGACCTACCTGCACCTGTTCTGGATCCATCTCCGGCTGGGCGTCCTGAATGAACTGCAGTACCGCACGAATCTCGGCGTGCAACTGTTGCAGTCGTTTGTCGGGCTGGCCACCTCACTCCTGGGTCTCGGCATCATCTTCTCGAAGACCGACTCGCTCGCGGGCTGGCTGCCGGCCGAATTGCTGGTGGTGGTCGGCGTCTACATGATGGTCTCGGGGCTGACCCAGATGATCGTGCGGCCCAGCCTGACCCGCTTCATGGAAGATGTGCGGCTGGGCACGCTCGATTTCATGCTCACCAAGCCGGTCGATGCCCAGGTGCTGGCCAGCATGCGGCAGGTCGAAATCTGGAAGCTGATCGATGTCTTCGTGGGGCTGGCCGTGCTGCTTGTCGCCGTCGCACGCCTCGGTGCGAACATCGGCGTGCAGGAAGCGCTGCTCTTCGTGCTGGCGCTGG